>JAHIUG010000077.1 GCA_018817245.1 Patescibacteria group bacterium
AAAACGAAACGCTGCGCTTTGTAAGGATGAACAGGCTTTTATGAGCTTAGTAGAACAGGAAGTTGCTTTACTTGAGAAAATAGGATAAATATTAATTAAATTTCTATGAGTGCATTTGATAACGCGATGAAGCAGTTGAAATCAGCTGCCCAAGTAATGAACTTGTCGTCTGATATGCTCGAGCGCATGCAAAAGCCAGAGCGTATTATTGATGTTGAGTTTTCAGTTAAAATGGATGACGGATTAGTCCGCATATTTCATGGTTACCGCGTGCAGTATTCAAATATTCTTGGTCCGTATAAAGGGGGGCTTCGTTTTCATCCTCAAGTTGATTTAGATGAAGTGAAGGCTTTGTCTTTTTGGATGACTATAAAATGCGCAGTGGTTGATCTTCCGTTAGGCGGAGGAAAGGGTGGGGTCACTGTAAATCCAAAAGAGCTTTCACAGGTTGAACTTGAAGGATTGACGCGCTCGTTCACACGCTCAATCGGAGATGTGATCGGTCCGGATAAGGATGTACCGGCACCTGATGTAAACACAACACCGCAGATTATGGATTGGTTGGTAGATGAATATTCAAATATCGTCGGTCATCCATCTCCGGCTGTGGTTACGGGAAAATCTTTGGAACATGGTGGGTCAGAAGGGCGCGGAGCGGCAACCGGCAAGGGGGCATATTTGGTTTTTGAAGCGTTTAGGAGCGAACACAACCTACAACCCGGAGCCACGGTGGCGGTTCAGGGATTTGGAAATGCGGGGCAAGAGATCGCTCGTTTATTTCATGAGAACGGCTACAAGGTTATTGCTGTATCAGATTCCCATGGCGGAATTTTTAATGAAGGTGGGTTGGATTTGCCAGCGCTTATACGTCATAAAAAAGAGACTAAGAGTGTTTTGGGTTTTGCCGGCTCGCATGAAATTTCTGATAGTAAGCTCCTCGCTCTTATGTGTGACATTTTGGTTCCTGCATTTATGGAAAATCAGATTACAGGAGAAAATGCTGAGAGTTTGAATTGTAAGGTTGTGCTGGAAGTAGCCAACGGGCCTACATCTCCTGAGGCGGATGAAATTTTAGCCAGACGACGCATTAAATTATTTCCGGATGTTTTGACCAACGCGGGTGGTGTTGTGGTTTCATGTTTTGAATGGATGCAAAACAAGCAGGGCGAGCATTGGAGCGAAGAACAGGTTTTTGATCGCTTGAAACAAACAATGGATAAAGCCAGTACGTCCGTGATTCAAACCGCAAAACAACATAATATAATTTATCGCCAAGCAGCATTTATTGTCGCCTTGGAACGTTTGAGTAAAAAATAAATTTAAGAGCAAAGCCACATTATAAAAAAGGTGGTTTTGTTTTTGGTCAAATATTGACAAAAATCGCATATTTATCTATGATCCCCGCATCGTCATTGCTCAAAATACTAAATACTGAATACCCGCCCAAAGCCAAAGGCATTGTGGCAGGCCCGCCTAAGTGCGAAGCTTTTTGCGGGCTACATACGAACAATTTATGTTAAGCATCAGATTAAGCAGAATTGGTAAGCGCAAGCAGCCGCATTATCGACTAATCGTTACAGAGAAGACACGAGATCCATGGGGTAAAGCCGTGGAGATTTTAGGTACTTATAACCCTCATACAGATCCAGCCACCATTAATTTTAAATCTGAGCGTATTAGCTATTGGTTAAAAAATGGAGCTGAAGCAACCGACACGGTTTGGAACATGCTTGTAGATCAAAAGATCGTTGAGGGAGAAAAACGACAGAAGGTTAAGATTTCAAAAAAGCGCAAGGAGAAGTTGGCTAAGAAAGCAGAAGAACTAAAGAACAAGAAGGCCGAAGCACAGGCAAAAGAGGAAAAGAAGAAGGCAGAGCCAGTTCCAGTGAGCGAACCAATGCCTGAGGCAGCTCCTGAATCTAAAACTGAAGAACCGCAGAATTTAGTAAATGAAGAACAAACTGAAGAGAAGCCAATAGAAACCGAAAATGCCGCATAACGCGGTTTTTTCGTATGATATTTTTAGCTTTTTGACTTCTAATTTAGCGCATGTTATTCTCTCGCCGCGGGAGATTCGTTCTCTCAAATTTACAATTAATTCATTAGCCTAATCAGATATGGCAGAAAAGCATAACGATCAGGAATTCATTGAATACGTGGTGAAGTGCATCGTAAATCACCCGGATGACGTGAAGGCGGAACGAACCGTCGATGAACGTGGCGTACTCATTACCCTCCACATCAATCAGGAGGACATGGGATATGTCGTCGGTCGACAAGGTCAAACCGCGCGCGCTTTGCGCACCTTATTAAAGATCGTGGGCGCCAAAGATAATGCCCGCGTCAATCTAAAAATCTTCGAACCAGAGGGAGCTCGCCGAGAACATCAGGCGGCTCGTGCAGCAGCAGCGCCAATAGCTAGCGCTGAAGCGCCAAAAACAGAAGGCGAAGGTTTGGTGACTGACGAGGATCTGGCAGACCTCGGTATTTAAGAACATTAATTACAAAAGCCGCCCCATCAGAGGCGGTTTTTGATTGTTCTGTCATTTCTACCGTAGCGGAGAAATCTTTTCGAACGAGATCTCTCCGTTCCGCTACGCTTCAGTCGAGATGACAGATGTTTAATATTGATAATATTTTGTCATTCTGAGCGAAGTCGAAGAATCTAGCCGCACAGCAAGGCGAGTTACGTGATACAATGTGGCCAGATCCTTCGGCTGCGCTCGGGATGACAAAAATAAAAAGATTGCCGCGCTACGCTCGAAATGACAGGTTATGAAAAAGTTAAAAATCGATGTGCTAACAATTTTTCCTGAGATGTTTCCGTGTTATACGGATGCGTCAATTTTAGGGCGCGCTCAAAAGTCTCGCTTATTGGATATTCGCGCTCTTAATCTTCGCAAATGGACACATGACAAACATAAGACTGTGGATGACAAACCATACGGAGGCGGTCCGGGTATGGTTATGAAAGTAGAGCCGTTTCATGAAGCACTCACACATCTCAAATTACGAACTAAAGATGGAAAGAAAACAGCATCAGCTAAAAAGACGCGCGTAATTTTAACTAGCGCTAAAGGCAAGATGTTTGATCAAAAACAAGCGCGACGTTTAGCTAAATACGATCATTTGGTTTTTTTGTGCGGACGATACGAAGGAGTGGATGAACGTGTTGCAAAGAAATTAGCAGATGAAGAAATGTCCATCGGGCCTTATGTTATGACAGGCGGGGAGTTGGCTGCGCTTGTTATGATGGATGCGGTTGTACGTCTCCGCAAGGGCGTCCTAGGAGCAGAGGAATCTTTAGTTGAGGAATCCTGGTCAGACGAGAAATTTTTAGAATATCCGCAATACACGCGACCAGAAAAATATCTTGGTTGGAAAGTGCCCAAGGTTTTGTTATCTGGTGATCACGGAAAAATTAAGCAGTGGCGAGCTTTCGGCTTCTAATCCTGAAAAACCATTTTATTGTCTCAACCAAAATTACGTTAAACAGTGATAGGGCTAGTACTCCCAGTACCCAGTTTAGAGGTAGGGATACTGTATCCAGGATTCTTTGCATGAACGGCACATAAATCGCGATTCCGGTTAAGGTAATGCCGAAAAATACGCCGCCGTTAAGGTATTTATTTGAGTAGAAAGGATAATGCAAGATGCTTGTCCTTAAATTGCGTAGTGAGAAAGCGACAAATAATGTGTAAGTCGCGAATGAGGCAAAGATGAATGTCTTCACGATTTCAGGTGGTTGCCCCATACGAAGCAGTAGAAGATAAAGACCGAAGAGCAGGGCGCTACTGACCGTCCCCACGCCTAAAATAAGCACCTTCATTTCTGCGTCTAGAACTGTAGAGTTTTTTGACGGTCTGATCCGGATTTCGTCATCACCCGGTTCAAAGGCGTAGGCTATGGCTGGGAAACTGTCTGAGAAAAAATTTACATAGAGTATCTGCAGCGCGTTAATCGGCAGAGCAAGTCCGGCAATGATTGCTCCGCCAATCAGGAAAAGTTCATCCGCTGCATTGGACAGCAGATATATAATAACTTTGCGAATGTTGCCTAAGATGCGTCGTCCTTCTTCTATGGCCTGAACAACGGTTTCGAAATTATCATCCAGAATGATTAGATCGGATGCACCTTTTGCTACCTCGGTCCCGGATCCTACGGCTATGCCTATGTCTGCAGCTTTAAGTGCCGGACCATCATTAACTCCATCACCGGTTACAGCTACAATCTCACCGCGTTTTTGGTACATTCTCAGAATCTGAACTTTTTGTTCCGGAGACACGCGGGCGAAAACACTAATCTTATCCAAACTGGCTTCCAGCTCTTTTGGCCTGAGTTTTGTCATTTCGTCTCCTGTGATAATTGTATCTCCTTTTTGAAAAATACCGACTTCACGCGCAACCGCTTCAGCTGTGCCTTTGTGATCACCGGTAACTATGACAGTTCGAACGCCGGATGTGTGCATGCGAAGAACAGCTTCTTTAACTGTAGGTCGAACAGGATCGCGAAAAGATAAGATTCCTCGAAAAATAAATTCACCGCGCTCTTTGGATGCACCTCTGTGGGAAGCCATGGCTAATAATCGCTCGCCTGTCTTAGCGCGGCGTTCAACGTCTTTGAGAATTTGAGTTTTTGCTTTTTTATCCAACTTCGTGAAGTCTGCAATTACTTCTGGTGCACCAAGAATTATGGTAGTTTTCATCCCGCTTTGTTCCACTGTAACCATGGAATATTTCTGAGCGGAGCTGAAAGGGACGCGGTCGATGATTTTGCTTCGCTTTAGAATAGCCGGTAATAGCACATCGCGTTTACCCGCCTCTTGCACCAACGAAGTTTCCATCGGACGTCCGGATAGCCTCCACTTATCAGGTTTGACCTGAGGGTTTTCCACTAACACATCGGTAGTTAGAACGACGTCAGAAAGGAAATCTGTTTCATCACACTTATATGGAAGCACGGCCGACAGGCTCATTTTTGCCATCGTAAGCGTGCCGGTTTTATCTGTGAGAATCAGGCTTGTTGATCCCAATGTTTCGGCAGCAAGAAGTTTTCGCACAATACCTTTTCTTTTTGCAAGACGTTCCACACCAATTGCGAGAATCACTGTGAGCGCAACCGGCAATCCTTCCGGTACTGATGAAACTGCCACTGCCACAGCCAGTACAAACATGTCCTTCACGTCATAGCCCGTAAATAAACCGGCAATAAATAGCGCGAGCGTAAGGAAGCCGATAATAATACCTACCCAAAAAGCGAATTTTGATACAGCTCGCTGTAGAGGAGTTTTGCTCTTTTCTCTTTCTGATGTCAGCGCGGCAATACGACCGAACTCGGTTTGATCACCAATAGTGGTTATGACAGCGTCGCAAAAGCCTTCCACAACCAACGTTCCGCTATATAGCATATTTGATCGATCAGCGACCGACGCAGAGACGTTTACGGACGATTCTTTTTTACTAACCGGTAACGATTCTCCTGTGAGTATGGATTCATCAACCGAGCAGCTGTTTGATACGAGCACTCGTGCGTCTGCCGGTACGCGATCTCCCAAGGAAAGCCGAATAATATCACCGGGAACAAGTTCCATGGCTTCGATTTTATGTTCAGCGTTTTCTCTCCGTACTCTGGTAAATGTGTGGACGTAACTTCTCAGATGTTCAAGAACAGTTTCGGCCTTATTTTCCTGCCAGAATCCCATGCCTGTGTTTACGATTACTGCCGCAAAGATTACGCACGCGTCTACCCATTCATTTAAAAAGATTGTGATGCCGCCGGCTCCGATAAGTATGGCGATGAGCGGGCTTTTGAGTTGATTTAAAATGATTCGTAGTTTTGGAAGACGTTGTGTTTTTTTAATTGTGTTAGTACCAAAAATCTTTTTGCGTTTTTTTACTTCATCCTGAGTAATACCTTGTTTGTCTGATTTCAAAGCATCAAGAACTTGCTTGCAAGACATGCTCCAAAACGGCTGCTTTATTGTCTCTTGTGTGATTTTTGATTCAGGCATATGTAGGTGTAATTGTATCATGGATAACAAAAACCCCCGTAGAAAGAATCTATGGGGGTTTTAGGAGTAGAAAAAAAAGATTACCAGTCGCGGGAGATCTCGTCTGGCGGCGGTTCGCTTGGTGGGATTTCTATACTACGACGACCAAGCCGTGATAGTAGATGCCGAACATCTATATTTGCAATTTCCAGTGCAGTGCCTGCAGCCTGAGCGAACTCTTCACCCACAGACGCATGCATGAAAGAAGAGGATTGATGTAGGAAAAATAGAGCACCACGTTCTTGGGAAACAGCGGCTGTGACTGAGTCTCTAAGTGATCCGCCCTGCTTCCCGATTCCGGGAATTAGAAGCGGAATAACAGGCGCGATTGTTCTGATGCGCGTTAGCTCATCTGGACGCGTAGCACCGATTACTAAGCCACAGTTATGGTTTGTATTCCAGAACTCGGCCACGTTTCGTGCAACCTGCATGAACAAAGGATCTTTGTCTTTGAAAGTGCCCTGGAATTCCTCGCCACTAGGATTGGAAGTACGGCAGAGTACGAACACGCCTTTGTCTGGATCTTCCAGAAAAGGCTTCATGGCTTCACGCCCCATGTACGGATGAACAGTGATAGCATCTGCTCCGCAGATGTCGAATGCGAAATTCACGTAGCCGTGATTAGAATCGCTGATGTCACCCACCTTCATGTCGATGGTGAGCACAGCATGAGGAGCGGCTTGTTTGATCACGCCGCAAAGGTCTTCGAGTAATGCTAGACCCCTTGAACCACGTGACAAAAAGAATGCCCAGTTGAGCTTGAATTGACCCGCGTGCGGTACTGATGGCGGAATTAATCGTGTCATGAAGTTCCGCCAGTCAGCCAGAGTGACGTCTGCACGATCGCCACGCAGACAATCAGGGATCATTGCGTCTCGTGGATCGAATCCCGCTGAAGCGTAGCGACCGGCTGCGATGTTGCGTTTGACTTTGTCGATGAACGTTCCCATTTGTAACCTCCGCGCGCAGCTTATCCGAACAACTGATTGTTTGCAAACAATATTTTTGTCCTGAATGTTGCGTTTAAACGCCTGCATTCTTATCGTCAGCTTAATTCTTATTTCGTCTACCAAAAGCAAAACGCCTTCTCCGAAGAGAAAGCGTTTTACTTGGTAGCCCGTAGGGGAATCGAACCCCTATTTCCAGGATGAAAACCTGACGTCCTAACCATTAGACGAACGGGCCATGCGTGGCAGATAGTAAGCTGAAAATGCTTTTTTGTCAAGCCTTATAAAAGTAAAAACCGACAAGATGTCGGTTTTTTAGAGTCTAGATTTGAGTAGCGAAGTCGCTCCTCGATTGTTCATTCGTACACGATGGTACTGGTTTCCTCGGGCTCACCTTCGCACTTGGGGCAGAAGGGGAGCGGGAGAGTTTCAGTCTCATCTTTGCTTTTGCCTGCGTTCCCGTCTTCTTTCGCCTTTTTGCAGTAGATCGAAATAGTGAGAGTCGCAGTTCTGATTTGTGATCCGCATTTTTTGCAGACGAGATTATTTTTCACGTTCCTGAAATTATCTTGCAGATGTTGCATGACCAAGAGCTTCACATGCTCCAAGCTAGATCCGTTTATTGGTGCTTCCACGTCGTTCTCCTTTGCGGTTGCAGATTGTTGGTCGGAACTTGTATCAGTCGAAAGCACAGGTGTGAACGATGTCTTTTGGAACAACCTCACACTCAGGGCAATAGGGAAGAGCGAAGCGCCTTACCGGACCTCCGCCTGAACAGGGTTCGTTACTCTCAGGTTTCCTGCCGTGTTCCTTCACGCAAGGGTGAATTACACAATCAGCAAAGCGCAGCTCTCGACCGCATTTTTTACAGGACCAAGGCTCATCTTCTTCCCATTGAAAGTGCTTTTGAACGTGTTGTCCGACAGCATCCTCCAGCTCATGATATCGAATGTGCGGCTTTGGTGTGTTCATGATTTTCTCCTCCTTTATCGCGCCACGACTTAACCATAATTTTTGAATAATGTCAATACTTCCATCATTCGCTTATTCGCACGAATTAGAGAATGGTTTTACTAGAAAATAAAAAAGCCCAACACAAGGGTTTGGGCTAGTTTTGGTTGATGCCAATATATTGTTCGACTAGCTCTTTCACTGGGAGCTGTTCTGACAATTTATTTGATAGTTCAATCGCCACATATTTTCCAAAAAAGCTTAAAGGAAAGTGATACAAGTACTCGAATTCGGAAAGCGATGAATATGAGTGCTTATCTAGGCTAGCTGTTTGTTCGAACGCACTAATGTGACTTGCTCCGATTGTATATGTTTTAGCCAAACGACAAAGTTCTGGGAAATAGTCTGGGTATGCTTTGCGCGTGATTTCCAGATGTGAAATATCAAGACATAATCCCGCAAATCCGATTAGATCGGATTCCAGTAATTTTCCTACATTCTCGATGTAAATGATTTCTCGCAAATCATCTGGCAGACCACAGTCAGGCAAAGGCGTTTTGCGCACAGGATGAAGATTGAATCTTTCAGTCCCAAATTCTGACATAAACATTTTGTACTCATCCGGCAACATATCTGACCGGGCGTGTACGAATGGGATTGTGATCTGATTTTTGCTACTACGATCACGCAAGAGTTGGTAAAATTCTAACCGTTCTTTTGGACCGAGCATTGTCAAAAAAACAGAAAATCTATCCATACCGAGATCAAAGGTTGCTGGGATGGCTAGCCGCCAATTCATAGATTGTGCAGATGAGTCACCAGCTGTGGTAATGGAACAAAGAACCTCTTGTTTGGGGGTAGTTGTTTGTTGTGTTTCAATAGGTGCGACCATGCGTTTAACGTTAGGCTATAATTTGTTTCAGGTCAATAATAAGACTATTCTCTAATTCGCGCGAATAAGGGGTATAAAAAAGGTATGTATAGCTAACTTGACAAAAGTCGTATTTTGTGCTATATATATATCTCAAAATCAAGAACCGGTCTGAAAAGGCTCAATACTGGAGGTCTCGCATGATTCATAATTTGATCACTTTCGTACTTTTCGCAATCCTGGTCGGCGGCTGCGCTGCTTCGAACAAGGGCACGCCGCCCCCAACCAACCGACCCGCACCCGTACCGTTCGTGAGTCAGGACCAAGGTCCGGATCAGGATGCGGTTCAGCTTCCGCCCATGGCGCAGGAGTCGGACTGCGGCCGCTGCAAGGCCAAGCCCTCTGTGCTGCCGAAGGTCGGAATCAGCCCAGACCACATGCAGCACATCCCGGAGGCCAAGCTGGTCGACTAGTCCAACACAATCTTCAACCTTCAACCGCCCAGTACTAAACATCTCGTTTAGCGCTGGGCGTTTTCTTTATACCTTTTTTCTTTTTATGCTAGGATATATCTTATGAAAAAGAAGATGAAAGTTTTGGGAATTGAGACTAGCTGCGATGAGACATCTGTCGCTATATTAGAAGCAAGTGCAAGCTCTGTGCGTGTTTTACATCATGAGACTGCGACTCAGATTCCAGTGCATGCATTATATGGTGGTGTGGTTCCAGAGATTGCAGCGCGTCTTCATGTTGCAGAAACTGTAGCGCTTTTAGATCGTGCTTTGGGTAAGGATAAGCAGGCTGATAAATTTGATGCGATTGCTGTAACTCAAGGTCCGGGATTAGCAACTGCTTTAAGAGTTGGAATCGAAGCTGCGCGGACTTTGGCGCTCGTAACAAAAAAGCCGATTATTGGTGTGAATCATCTTGAGGGGCATTTAGCATCTGCTTGGTTAATTCCTGAAAATCGAAAGAACTGGAAATTTCCAATTCTTGCGCTCCTTGTTTCCGGAGGTCACAGCGAACTCGTCCTAATGAAAGATTTTTGTTCGTACAAGATTTTGGGACGCACGCGAGATGATGCAGCGGGTGAGGCATTTGATAAAACAGCTAAGCTCATGGGGCTTGGATATCCTGGCGGTCCCATTATCTCCAAGCTTGCAGAGACAGGAAATCCCGAAGCGTTTAAATTTCCGCGACCTATGATCCATGATCCATCTTTGGATTTTAGTTTTTCGGGATTAAAGACAGCAGTTCGTCAGACTTGGGAGAAGTTGCCAAAAAGTAAGCAGTCACAAAAGAAGGTGCAGGCAGATTTATGTGCTTCGATCCAGCAAGCGATTACGGATGTATTGGTGGCCAAAACAATACGAGCGGCTGAAAAATATAAACCTACGGCAATTTGTATCGTTGGTGGTGTGTCTGCAAATAAGCATCTTCAACAATGCATGCGCTCGCAGATCCGAACGCAGCTCAAAGGTGTGAAAATGTTAAAGCCATCAAAAGGTTTTTATACTGATAATGCCGCTATGATTGCAGCTGCAGGCGCATGGCATTTGTTGAAAGGGGAAAAGCATGATTGGCGAAAAATGGGTCCTAAACCGGAGTTAGATTTATAATCAGATTGTCATTCTGAGCGCATTTGTCATCTCGAGCGTAGCCGAGAGATCTCTGTTCGGAAGAGATTTCTCCGCTTCACTGCACTGCGTTTCGTTCCGGTCGAAATGACAGAATAGACTTTTCCTAGGAATGACAATTAAAAATAATATGAGACAAGCAATAATAACAAAAGGCAAGACGAGCAAGAACTTCAAAATCCCTACTGAAAAAGATTGGGGAGATTTTGCGGAGCACGTAGTATCTGAACTTAAACCTGGAGACATCTTGGCGCTGTCTGGTTCACTCGGTGCAGGCAAAACTACATTTGTGCAGGCGCTCGCAGGTTCTTTAGGAATTAAGAAGAACATTCAAAGTCCCACATTTGCACTTGTGCGTTCGTATCCAATCTCTGGACACGGGAAATTAACACGTTTATTGCATGTGGATGCTTATCGCATAGATGATGAGAGGGATTTAATGGCGCTTGATCTTGATGAAGAACTTGCTGATAATGAAACTGCATTGGTGTTAGAATGGCCTGAGAATATTAAAGGGTGGTTACAGAGCCACAATCCAATAAAAATTAAGATTTCTTAAATATATGTCAACTAAAGATACAAATTTCGATTCTTCTGTAGCTGAACCATCGAGTGAAACACAGGTCGAACCTGAGATTAAAAAGTTGGAGGATCGACTTGAGTCGGAAGTGCTGGGCTTATTAGTTGAGTTATTGAATTCGTGTGGAGAAAATGATCGTAGATCTATTGTAATGGAGATTTCAGAATTAAAAAAACAGAAAAAGATAAGTCAGTCAGATATTTTAGAAGCAATTAATGCTGCTATAAGAAAGGACCCAAACCAATCATTTTGGGGCTATTTATCACGTGGCACAGGAAAGGATGTTATAAAGAAATTTCCTGAATTAATGGAATATGAGATGGAAGGATTTGATGATTTTATACCTACAGATTCTCTTGAAGCATCGTGGGAGCTTTTTCAAGGATATTTTTCTCTTCGCAAAAAAAGAAAAGAACGAAATAAACCTTCAGGGTTTGCTGGTGATATTAGCTTAGATACTATTATTGAAGCAAAGAAAGCAAAAGAGACAGACGCTGGGTTAACAGATAAAGAGAAGCGGGATAGGATGATTGATGCTGTTATGCTTGAAATGGTATTTAAAGCACAGCGTATCAATGAAGGAAATAATGGAACTATTCTTCGTTTGGATATTGATATTTTGGATGAGAAAACTCGTGAGTTGGCAATGGAAGTAGGTTTAATACAAGAAGGAAATAATATTTTTAAACTATTAAAGATTTATCGCGCAGGGGATGGTGAGCAAGAGGTGAATAATCAAAGAAGCGCCTATGAGATAGTTAATGAAGCTAGCAAAAAAGGACTGGAAGTTACAAAAGTTCCTAAGGTTTACTCGATGAGGGAGATTAAATCTCCGAATAAAGAAATAAGTGAACTAATAAGAATGCATGCGCATTTAGATCTTACGCAAGATAGAGTCGAGTGTATTGTAATGGAATATTTGGAAGGTGAGGATCTTGGAACTTATATATGGAAAGAGTACGCAAAACAAATAATTAAAAAAATAGCTGATAGTAAAGAATCGATTGTATCTGAGGTAGAAGAAGAGGCGGTTGCTGGGTGTAAAACTTTTTTTGATATTCAAGATTATATAAAAGCATTACAGCAGCGATTTGAGCCTGCCTTAAAAGGGCGATTACTTGAATTTATGGCCCGCACTCCAGCTAATGAAAAAGAAGTACGCAAAGAATCAGAAGTGAATGTAAGGAATGCGAAAAAAATTCAAGATGTTTTGGTTCAGGGTGGATTTGTTATTGATCAAAGCATCTACGATAAAGTAAATAATACTATTGAAGCTTTTCGGGAGCAGGGGCTCGTATATTTAGACGCACATGAAAGAAATATTATGTTAGTTGGTGACGATGTCTATACAATTGATTTTGGTAAATGTAAGAAGATAAAGCGTCCAGTGACTGGTAATCAGGATGCAGAAGCTTTTGCATCTGTTGAAGATAATCCTGAAGGCAGGCCAATTGATCGTAGTGTAGTTGAATTTTTGAAGATATTTGTTCAAAAATAAAATTTATAAAAAACGCATCAATCAGCTGAATAGATGCGTTTTAGTCTGAAATGTTAGATAGTGGATATTGTGCAAGGATTTTTCCATTATCAGGATCCTTTATTAACAATGCGTCATTGTCGGCATTGCTGGATATTTTGAATCCAAAGCCGCTGTATAGTTTGATAATGAGAACTAGATGATCAAATTGTCTTTTTGTAAGATCCTGTACAGTGACCGCCCTGTTCGTTTGACTCGTTTCTTCCTCCATGAGGAGGAATTAACATATTAAAGAATTATTGTCAATGGTAGTGCTAACTATTCTTTTGTAAGCGCTTCCTGTTCAGGCACCTCTTGCCTAGAAGGTGGGAGTTCTCCTTCTGGGACATCTTCTGCCACAGTTTGTATCTCAGCTACTCGCAATATTTCTTCTACTGATGATAGACCGTCAAGCGCTTTTAATAGACCGTCTTGAACCATGGTTACCATGCCTTGTTTGGATGCGACCTCGGCCATTTGATATTCAGATACATTGCCCGTGAGAATGAGATTCTCTATTTCTTTGGTCATTACCATGACTTCATAAATACCAAGTCTTCCTTTGTAGCCGAGGCCGTCGCAGGTTTCGCATTTCGGTCCGTCCTCAGGTGGTCCGTAGAATTCAAGTTTGGAAAAGTCTACGGTGTAACCTGAGTTTTCCGGAATGGCTTTGAGTGCTTGTTTAACTTCAGCCATTACAGAAGCGCTGGGTTCAATTCTTTTTTTACAATTTTCGCACAGACGACGCACCAGACGCTGACCAATGATTGCGTTAATCGCCGGAGCCAGCAGGAAAGGTTTGGCACCCATGGACAAGAAGCGGGGGATCGCGGCGGCAGCTGAATTTGTGTGAACCGTTGAAACAACCAGGTGCCCCGTAAGTGCGGCTTGAATGGAAATATCCGCGGTTTCCAAATCTCTAATTTCTCCGACCATTACAACATCCGGATCCTGACGAAGAATTGAGCGTAGACCGCGCGCGAAGTCATACTTTTTTTCATGATCAATCTGGCTTTGATTGATGCCTTCCAATTTATATTCCACCGGATCTTCCAGAGTGATTATTTTTACATTCGGTGTATTGAGTTTATTTAAAATCGCATACAGTGTGGTGGTTTTACCTGAACCTGTCGGACCAGTGGTAATTATCATTCCGTTTGGTCGCTGTATCTCGCGTTTGATTTGTTCATATGCTTTACCGCGAATGCCAAGCTTTTCAAATTCCAATGATATTGCAGTTGGGCGCAAAATACGCATAACCACAGACTCGCCAAATGCTGTGGGGAGAAAGGAAACGCGAATTTCAATTTTCTCTTCGCCAAGATAAATGGTGATACGTCCATCTTGTGGAATACTGGCTATGTTAATTTTCGCGCCGGCAACAAGTTTGAGGCGGCTGATCATCTGTTTCCACAAACTTTTTTGAAGCTTAGCTACGTCATGGAGTATGCCGTCAATTCTAAAGCGAAGTTTAATATCTTTTTCTTCAGCTTCAACGTGAACGTCAGAGGCTTTGCTTTTAAGCGCAGCACCGATCATTAATGTGACAACATCCGTGACTGACACGGTTGTAATTTTTTCTTGAAGATCGCGAAAGCTGGTGATTTCTTTTTCCCATCGTTTAAGATCTTCTTCTTCTATTCTCACTCCGTAGATGACCTCTTTGGTTTCAGGAATCGCCGCATATAATTTTAGAGCGTTTAGCAGACTTGTTTCCGAAACCAAGTAGATTTGAATGTTAGCGCTCTGTTCTTTTGCCAATTTTTCAGCGATCGCATCAATTTTCGCGCCCGGCTGAGTTGTGGCAATACGGATTTCATCTTCGTGTTTTAAGAACGGCAACACTCTATCTTTTTCAGCCTGCTCTCTCGGTATCAATGAAAGGATTTCTGGAGCAATAGGAAAAGCTTTAAGATTAATATATGGCAAGTTCAGTTCAGCGGCTTGTTTTTCTGCCCGTCTCTCAAGCTCAATAAGCTTGATTTCGCTCATCTTTTCGGAAAGCTTTGCTTCTTTGGTTTCGTCGCGCAGCTTATCGCTGGCATCACTGGATGTTTTAACCGGTGTGGCACCCTTAATATACCCAGTGGCTTTTGGGGGCGTAGAAGCAGCTTGCGCGGCGCGAGCTTTTTTTAGCAAGTCTTCTATTGATGGAGCTTTTTGCGGTGATGCGTTTGTCATGGGTATGACGAATTGACGAATAATGGTCTACGAAAATACGAAAATAAATTCACTATTGAATCTACTACTGAATATACCACTGTATACCAATCGTATATCAACTGTTTATTTTAAAGAATCCGGTTGCGTTTCTTATTATTCGGTGGAGCTTTGGTACGACTCCGCCTTCGCCGAGTTTGCGGTAGAGATATGTCCAGGTTGCGTATTGAAGTTGAATTGTAAAAGCTGCAGCAGCTAAGGTTCCCAAGAAGAAAATTACCAATCCAATTATTACGCTAATAGCGAATAAAGTGCTGGACTGGATTATGGCAGCTGCGATAAAAAAGACCAACACGGGAATCATTAGGAACAAGTAGCCGAACATAAATAAGATCCAGATGCCGATGGAAAGCAGGGCTTGAATTACTGCGGTTTCTATTATAACCACCCAGTGTTTTGTGAAAAGCTTGTAACCACGTTCAATCGCAGCGGCTAAAGGAGCGCCTTGAAGTATTAAAGCGTTTAAGGCGAATATTTGAACAATGGCTATTAGGAATACAAGTGGTATAAATATGATGAACGAAACGAGGTAAACCGTGTATGCGGCAGAGGTTGTTTGTTCGATGGCCAGATACAGAGGTAGAGTAACGATAAATCGCAGAATCCAGAGAACGGCCAATACCAATACATTTAAAACCAGGATGGGCCAGAATGCGCCCGCGCCTACTTTAAACGCTTCATTAAGTTCCGGCTTTTGACCGCGTTTACGAGCACCCATGGCATATATAAGCCCTCCTTGCGAGACGCAGGAAAGAGCAATAAAGAAAACAAGAATCAGTGCCAGGAGCAACAATGTTTCTATACCACCGATTATTGAGATTATTGAATGAAAACCCGATGCGCTTGTTTGTATAGCGTTTAGAAAAGCTTTACCCGCACCAATGTTAACCGCACCATATTCCATGGAAAAAGAATTAACGGATTTCCATAAAACGTCATATGCACCAGCGCTTACTAAAAAGCCGGCAAAGATAGAAAGAACCCAATAGCGTTTATCTTGCCAGGCTGTGCGTATGGCATGAGAAAGAACCTCTCGATAAACAGGTCCGTGGTGAATTTTGCGTATCATATGCAACAATTATACCACGGACTCGCTGACTGAAGAACAAGTAAATCAGCAAACTAAAGAACTGAAGAACTTATGAACTAAATAACAAATGTTTCTTAGTTTTTACGCTCCTCAGTTCCCGGGTCGGATAACAAGTTTTTCGGATTCGCAGGAGGGACTCCGATTACCTTGTAGAACTCCTCGCGTTCCAAAGTTTCCTTAACTAATAATTCATCAGAAACTTTAACTACAGCTTCTTTATTTTGTTGGATTATCTCCTGGGCTTTCTGTAAACCATTAGAAATCAATTTATCAATTTCTTGATCGATTTTACTTGCCACTCCTTCAGAGTAGTTACGGTTTTCGTGGATTTCACGTCCTAGGAATATTAGCTCATCTTTTTCTCCATAGGTTCGTGGACCCAATGTCTCTGACATGCCCCATTGAGTTACCATCTGTCGTGCTAAATTTGTTACTTGCTGCATGTCGCTAGACGCACCAGTTGTAATGTCACCGAAAAAGATTTTTTCAGCGGCAAACCCTCCAAGCATTACAGCAATATCCTCTACATATTCTTGGCGTCGTCTCATCATCTTATCTAGTAATGGCATCTTAAGCGTGTAACCAGCTGCGCGGCCACGAGAGATGATGGAGATTTTTCGTACTGGATCTGTATTTTTTTGAAGATGGGCTACTATTGCGTGACCGGCCTCGTGAACGGCTGTAATTTTGCGCTCGTCTTCCTGAAGAACGCGGCCTTTGCGTTCCGGACCAAGCATAACCTTTTCTATAGACTCCAAAAGATCGGTCATCTCAATTTGCTTTTTATCACGTCGTGCTGCAAGTATCGCAGCCTCATTCATGAGATTAGCTAGGTCAGCTCCGCTAAAGCCAGGAGTTCGTTCGGCCAGTGCCCGAAGTTCCGCGCCATCAGCCAATGGTTTATTTTTTGCGTGTATCTCTAAAATAGATTCTCTGTCATTTATATCAGGAAGATCAAGAATCACTCGACGATCGAATCTACCCGGTCTTAACAACGCAGGATCAAGAACATCTGGTCGGTTTGTGGCGGCCATCACGATAATGCCCTGATTGGGCTCAAAGCCGTCCATCTCAACCAGAATTTGATTTAGCGTCTGTTCTCGCTCATCATGGGACCCGCCGAGTCCTGAGCCGCGCTGACGTCCTACAGCGTCAATTTCATCAATAAATACAATACAAGGGGCGCGCTTTTTTGCCTTGTCAAATAAATCGCGTACTCGCGACGCACCAACTCCAACGAGCATCTCTACGAATTCCGAGCCACTCATGTGAAAGAAGGGGACTCCAGCCTCGCCCGCAACCGCTCTGGCTAAAAGTGTTTTTCCGGTACCGGGAGAACCCATGAGCAAGACGCCTTTTGGAATTTTTGCACCCAAAGCTACAAACTTGGCGGGGATTTTTAGGAATTCAACTATTTCAGTCAGCTCTTCTTTTGCTTCCTTAACGCCAGCGACGTCTTTAAAGGTTTCTTTATTTTTTGTGTCCTTTTCCATTTCTTTGGCCTTTGATTGACCAAATGACATAGCATTTTTGTTCTGCCCCTGTACCTGTCTAAAAAACAGCCAAATTAATCCGAAGATTAAAATGAATGGGATTAGATTGGGTATGATTACTCGCGCCCAATAACTTGCGCCGGAAGCCTCTTTAACTTCAATTGGGATTGCGCGGATTTTTTCGGATGGTACACCGTAATTATTCAGAAGCTCCGACAAAGATTCACCACTTTCTTTTTTAACAATAGCTTCTGTATCGTCTCTCAGAATTACATCAACTTCAGTACCACGAATAATTAGGGATTTTACGTTTCCTTGTTCGATCTCTGTGGCTAGCGTAGTCAGATCTAAGGTTTTTGTTTCATCAACATTAACAAAAGCTAAAATTACACCGACGATTGCCAGAGCGCCAATAAATAATAATACGTTACGTAATGTTTGATTCATAAGTTGAGGATTTTGAAGTTAGAAGCGGGAAGTAATAGGTCCGGAATAGAACTAACTTTGGATTAAAACTCCCGGTTTCTATATTTTATTCCTCCGCTACTACAGCTGTTTCAGGCTCTTGTACTGGTTCTTCTTCCTTGGCTTTCTTTAAAGACAAACCAAGTCTGTGACTTTTTGGGTCAATAGAAACAATGCGGAAATCAAGTTCATCTCCCATGCGGGCGATTTCATTTACAT
Source organism: Patescibacteria group bacterium (assembly GCA_018817245.1). Classification (GTDB taxonomy): domain Bacteria; phylum Patescibacteriota; class Patescibacteriia; order 2-12-FULL-60-25; family 2-12-FULL-60-25; genus JAHIUG01. The sequence goes on from JAHIUG010000077.1 coordinate 18,039, forward strand.
CTTTAACCGGTTTGTCAGCCAGCTCACTAATGTGGGCTAGACCGTGAATTTCAGGGTCAAGCTCCACAAATAAACCGAAAGGATTGATTTTGAGTACGCATCCTTTGACAGTCTGTCCGACTTTATATTTTTCGATCACACCCTTCCATGGGTCGGGGATTAGTTTTTTCATTGATAGAAAGATTTTTGATCCTTCCACATTTATAATTTCAGCTTTAACTCGGTCGCCCGGTTTGAGCAGGTCTTGCGGGTGATCGATGCGCTGCCATGCTATTTCAGAGATATGCACCAAGCCTTCAAGATTTTCATCAAATCGCACAAAGGCGCCAAAATCAGTGACAGCTGTAATTTCACCCTCGACAGTATCGCCGACTTTATATTTGGAGATAACACCCTCCTGTTTAGTTTCCCAAACAGCCTTCTCTGACACAATCAATTTTTCCTCTTCCGGATTTGAATCTATGATTTTGACATCTATGGTTTGACCAACAAGCTCTTTTAGCTTTTCAAGAATCTTATTTTTTTCACCACCAACCACACGTGGATAGTTTTCGGGAGAAAGTTGAGAGACCGGCAAGAAGCCGTTAACACCTTCCAAACGAACTATAAGACCTCCTTTGTTTGCATCCAGAATTTTTACCGGAACGACAGTTCCTTCACCGAAAACATCTTTTAAGTTATCCCATGATTGCTTGCGACCCGCGCCTTTGAGGGATAGTTCAATTTCTCCAAATTCATTATCAAGATCAATTACCGCAGCTTCTACTTTATCGCCTGCTGATAAATTAATATTAGGATCAAGTTCCGGTCCGCGCACCAATCCTACTGCGATGCCGCCGATATCAATACGCACCTCATTTCGTCCTACTGAAATTACAGTTCCTTTAACCGAGTCACCTATTTTTGGAAAGTTAGGAGAAGTTTTGGTTAAGAGTTTATCAAACTCAGATACTTCTTGTTCTTTTGTTTGTTGGGTTAGTTGATTAGTTAACATTTGTTTTTGAGTTTACCCAAGCATATTTCATGTTGCTTAGGCCTTGAGCTAGGCTCATGGAGATTTAGTAAAGTGCGTAGACTCTACATTAATAAGGGATTTTTGGCAATAGTTACAGGATTTTTGTATAAAAAAAGGCCCGAGGGAGTACCAGGGGCCGGAGGTGCTTCGACTTGCGTCGGAGCGAGTGTTTCCCGAAATTCGGGAGTGCTTGAGAGCTGATCGTAGTTTTTCTTCCGTCGTTATTCAGTCGGGATGGCTACTTGCGATCAGTGATGAGGTCTGCCTCACATCAACTTAAGTGGTTCTCGAGAACCGGGTTCTAGAATTGATTGCTGGACCGAAATCCTGCGTTCTTTTCTGTCTCCTTTTACATAAGCCTCTCTTGCCTTTGCATGTTTGTCCGTAACCGGACTCGTGCTAGCCCGCAGAACGGACTAGGGGACTGTCTTGATAGTTTTCATACCCAGACAATTCCTTACGCATGCCTCTCATCTGAAGCAAATTCACGTTTTGGTTAGACTTGCGTAAAACCTTTGCGCTTCATTGTCCTATCTCCAGATTTGAGAAAGATCTAAATTCGGTTGGCTTCCGAATCTATTCAGTGTGTTCATGAGCACTTCTGTTAGTACGATTTTTGCCTACCTTATCAAGCTCACGCTTTGTTCCGGTAAACCGCACTAGAAGTGGTGCTCCCATGTTCTTTTCCGCATTGCTGCTTCTAAGTTCATGTTTGCACAACCGTCAGGATTCTTGTCTCACGAGGAAGGTTTTGAGGCCGACCGTGATTTAGGGTGACTAGACTCCTGACTCAGCGTTTCCATCATGCATTGATCAGCTTGGCTTTCACCTCGCTTCTCGACAATCGAGCTACGTTGCGTTTGTAGCTTAATTGTTTTTACAGGACTTTACGCTGTCACTGTTTGATCTTCAACAGACCTGATAGGTGCTCTGAGCTTGCGCTCTTTGCCTTGGGCTTTCGATTCGATTCCGCTTCCGTCGTCATCATTGCTTTTAGACCTACGCTTGGTCCGGAGCTCTGACTCAGGTTGCTTTATCGATTCGATCACTTGTAATCCGCTAGTAGCTTCTCAGTTCATCTCCATCTCCGAAGAGTTGAGCATTTCCCTTTGTTGCAAACTAACTGATCCTATCTGATTCACTTCACCGTTTTGGGGAGTGTCCTCAAGAGTAGCTCCGAAGAGTTTCTCTTTTGGTTCCCCATGACCGCCAATACTTATTCCGCGGAGGAACTTTTCTCGTCGCATCTTGGACTAACCGAGGCTAGCCTTTGAATTGATTTGAAAAGTGATTGGGTGCTCGACCGTTTATTAGACTGTTTCTCTCACGGACTCCTTTCGGGTTGCCGCTTTGATCCTCAGTCCTCTTCGTGAAGACATACGTGACTTCCGCACAAGGCGATTATCGACGCTGTTACTTACGAAGAGATGTCTTGCACCAGCCTTGGCTTTGCGGTCTGGTGTTGTGAACTTTTAATTCTCGAAAGAACGTGAGCAGTATCATAGTCCTATCTGGAAACAGTGTCAAGGGGGTACGAGTGGATAAGTCCAATAGTGACGAAACGTTTGTAAGTAAAGCTATATTTTGAGCTTTGATGTAATAGATTGCTTTAAGAGTTATCCACAGATTGGATGTCGCTGATTTTCATTTTTTTATTAAATTTCAACTTCCAACTTCTAATTTTCAAACTTCGTATGAGAATACTACTTACTGAATAACGGATACTGTATACTTCTTTTACTATGAAAGACTTTCACTTGGATCTTGAAGACAAAAACAGCGTGCTGGATTTTTTGGTGCAGGCCGGCTTTTACGCTAATAAAAAAGACAAGGCTATAGCTAAAGACCTGGTTGATATGTGTGAATCAGATGAGCGTATTTCCAATGAAAAAATAGCCCATGTAGCCCGAGAATTAGCCATTTCCACTTGGCCGGCTCGTAGTGCGGTCAATTATTTTTTTAAGAAAAAAGCAGCAGGAGATGAGTGGATCAAAGTAACTGAGATGGTGCGTCCGGCTACTGCTACGCTCATGCATCGTTTCAGGAAAGGAGCGGGCGCGAGAACGTTAGACTCTCTATTAGAACATCCGGATATCGGTGATTCGTTTGGTGATAAGGAGATCTTGGAAATTCAAGAAGTGCGAAAGAATGTTCGTAAAGACTTTTGGGACAAGGAAAAATCAACAATCAAGGAGCTCGTCAAAGAGCAAACTAAAGACTTGGAAGAATACAAAAAACGCTTTGAGAAATTACGTGAATTAGCTACAGTTTTTGAGCCGGTCATTCAAGATGAGGTTTATTCCAAGCTGCGACATTTTGAAGATCGCGTGTTATTTAAATTGGAATTAGTGTCTTTGGAGATTTTGGATGAGGAGATCTTGTATTACACAGAGCAAAAAGAAATTCCACCAGAACGATGGGGATAGGGGCCAAAGAAAAACAGTACTTACATTTTATGCTGCGGAACTCGACTGTCGTGATTTAATAAGTGCTCGAGCAGTCCTCGCTATAAAATATAAATACTGTTTTTCTTTTGGAAATTGAGATTAGGAATTATTTAGGCTCTAGACTAGCAAACTCACTAATTTAAGTACCATTTTATAATATGCCATAGTTCTCGCTCGAGGTCATCAGCTTCACGACTGTATCGCCATTCGGATTCCTTGAGATGAAGATCGAAGTAGCGCTTCACCCCGTTGAA
>JAHIUG010000078.1 GCA_018817245.1 Patescibacteria group bacterium
CATCGCAACATTTCGTGTAACCTCTGTACCATGCCTGAATTTATTTTGAGCGATTCACCGGATCCGTTTTCCAAAAAAATAGATTATTCCACTGAGCTTAATCAGGAGCAGCTTGAGGTTGTTTTAAATGGTGACGGTTCATGCCTGGTGCTGGCCGGAGCCGGGTCAGGCAAGACGCGCACAGTCACTTATCGCGTAGCGCATTTGATTGAACAAGGAATTGATCCATCATCAATCCTACTTCTTACATTTACAAATAAGGCTGCTCGCGAGATGTTGGACCGCGTCTTTCGTCTCGTAGGTGAGAAAAAAAGAGTATGGGGCGGTACATTTCATTCTGTTGCAAATCGCATGCTTCGTGTTTCTGCAAAAGCTGCGGGTTATACCAATGATTTTACGATTATGGATCAAGAGGATTCGCGCACGTTAATCAAAGTTTTGATGAAAGAGTTGAAGATAGATCCAAAGGCGCGTCGTTTTCCGTCTGCTTCTGTTGTGCAAAATATCATTTCTTTTAGCCGCAATACAACGCAGACAATCGATCAAACCTTGGAGCTCAAACATCCTAATTTTCAGCCGCTATCAGGTGATATTGAAGAATTGGGGCGAATGTACAAAGAGCGTAAAAATAAAGCCAACTCAATGGATTTTGATGATCTTCTGATCAACTGGTTAAAACTTATTGAACATCCTGAACTCGGCCCGATCATTAGCAATCGTTTTAAATATATCTTAGTGGATGAGTATCAGGATACGAACGCGTTGCAAGCTCGGATCATTAGTGGCCTCGGGCAGGCTCACAAAAACGTTTTAGTGGTGGGGGATGATGCTCAATCGATTTACGCGTTTCGCGGGGCTGATGTGAAAAATATTTTGGGATTTCCAAAACAGTGGCCGGATGTGAAAGTTTTTAAACTACAAACCAATTATCGCTCAGTTCCCGATATTTTAGATCTTGCCAATGATTCGCTTGCCAATAATGTGGATCAATTTGAAAAGGAGCTCGTTGGGATTAAGCCAAGAGGCCAAAAACCTCTCATTGTTCCAACTTCTTCCGCGCGGCAAGAAGCCCAATTTATTGCCGAACAAATTCTTGCACTGCGATCAAAGGGCGTTGCGCTCGCAAACATGGCCGTACTTTTTCGCTCGTCCGCTCACTCACAGGCTCTTGAATTTGAAATGGTAAAGCGCGACATCCCATACGAATACCGAGGCGGCATGAAATTTTTCGGCCGCGCTCACATAAAAGATGTTTTATCTCATTTGCGCGTAATTCAGAATCCACAAGATGAAACAGCGTGGCTGCGCGTGTTAAGTTTGCAAACCGGTATCGGCGCAGTAACAGCGTCTCGTCTGGTACATGAGATTACAGTCGCTCCTGACATTGCCGCAATTATTCAATCCGACATCTCAGGAATGTTATCAGTGCGTGCAAAAGAGGGATGGGACAGTCTGTCGTCCGTACTTAAAAATGCGATAAACAAAGATCCGGCGGATACGGTTCGCTCGATTCTTGATTCGCAGTACAGAGATTATCTTGAGCGCGAATATCCGGATTATCGCGATCGTTTGGAAGATTTGGAGCAGCTCGCGTTGTTTGCCGAGGGATATAAAGAATTGGAAGCTTTGTTAGCTGACATTTCTTTGTACGATGAAGTTGTGGCTTCGCAAGATAAAGGAGCGCAATACGAAGAAGAGCGCATGGTGCTTTCAACCATCCATCAGGCCAAGGGCCTGGAGTGGGACACGGTTTTTGTAATGCATCTTGCTGACAGCAGTTTTCCAAACAAGTACGCGGTTGGTGACGGCGAGGTTGAAGAGGAGCGGCGGCTTTTTTATGTGGCTTGCACGCGCGCGAAAAATCGTTTGTATCTGACCTATCCGTTGACAATGGGATATGACACGCTGGTGTTCAATCGGCCGAGTATGTTTTTAGATGAGCTTTCGCCGCATTTGACTGAGAGGATGGAGATTCGCGAAGCAAGAAGTTCGAGCGCTCGCAAATCATCGTTCGGTTCGAATAATGACTGGTCGTTTGATGGTGGATTTTCGGATGAGAATGAGACAATTACTTTAGACAGATACGGAGAAAAACGTTTTAAGAACGAGGAGCGCAAAAAACCGTCGAGTGGAGGTTCTAGTACGGTGTGGAAATCGAAATAGGATATCATCTCGATCAATCTGTAATTTCGATCAACGCGGAGAAACCTTTCGTACCTGTCATTTCGACCGGACCACGTCATAGACCAAGAGGCGGGGGTAGCGGAGAAATCTTTCCAAAAGATCTCTCCGTTACGCTTCGCCCCGAAAGCTTTCGGGGCTACGCTTCAGTTGAGATGACAGGCGATATTTCGCTCGCAATGACAATTATTGATAAAAATCGAATAATGCGATAACGTCGGGGAATATGAGATCGGCAACTGTACGATTGCCCGGACATCCGGATCAGGCCTGCGACTTGATTGCCGAGGCAATTATTGATGAATATTTGCGCCGCGATCCGAATTCGCGTATTCGCCTGTCTGTTAGCGGCGGGCGCGGAGTTATATTCGTGTCCGGAGACGTTGTTTCTCAGGCGGATTTTGATGTTTCTGATTTAATTAAAAGAACACTCGGTTCATTGGGAATTACAGATGAAGTAGAGCCTCTGATTTCACTTGAACCTGTAACTTCTGAGCGTATTGTGTCCGCTCGCTTATCTTCAGAATCACCAGCAGTAATAACGGGTTACGCAACTTTAGAAACGCCTGA
>JAHIUG010000079.1 GCA_018817245.1 Patescibacteria group bacterium
AAGAACAAGGAGCGAAGATTTCGGTAAATGAAAATTTGTAATGAGAGCATCCACTGTTTTGAATTTGTATCCGGGTGTGATGAAGATGTTTGTAAATCCGTGTTGCGTATCAGATTCGAGCGCTCGAACAGTTGTAGTTCCTACTGCGATTACTCGCCCTCCGCGCTCCTTGGTCTCTAGAATCATGTTCGAAGTCTCAACCGGTACATCAATCCATTCTTCGTGCATAATATGATCTTCAATGGTCTCAGTCTTAATTGGACGGAAAGTTCCCAGGCCGACATGCAAAGTAACGGCGGCAAATTTAATGCCGTGCCCTTTCAGATTTTCAATCAATTTAGGAGTAAAGTGAAAGCCGGCAGTTGGAGCGGCCACAGATCCAATATTTTTTGCGTAAACGGTTTGGTAATCGCGCTCATCATTCGGTACTTTATCTACATAAGGAGGAATGGGAACTTGGCCAATGCGATCAGCAATAGCTATAACATCTTCCGAGAGCAACTTAAAATCAATAATCACAGTTCCGTCTTCGCGTTTTTCAATCACATTGGCGCTAGTTCCATCTTCAAATTTTAACTCTTGGCCGCTCCTCAATTTTTTAGCCGGTTTAGCTAAGGCCAACCAAGTATCCTCATTTGGACGTAATAAAAATATCTCAATTCCGTCAGTGCTCACTAATCTGGCTTTAAAAACTTTGCTTTCGTTAACCACCAGCAAATCTCCGGGCTTAAGATAATCAGTGATTTCAAAGAATTTGCGGTGTTCAATTCCGCCAGTGTTTTTATTCAAAATCAGCAAACGCGAATGATCCCTGGGACGAATCGGTTTTTGCGCAATCAATTTTTTAGGTAAATTATAGTCAAAATCAATAGTTTCCATAAATGGTGTACTAAACTACGAACAAGGGTCTACAAAAGTACGAATTTAACACGAAATATACGAATAATGTTACGAGTTACGAGTTATGTGATACGTGTGAAAGTAGCACCTCTTGCCAGAAAGTCAATGATTTGGTACAGTCTCATCGATAAATAATGATATGAAAAAGGATACTCACCCAACATATTATCCGGACGCAAAGCTTATTTGCGCTTGCGGAAACACTGTTATAGCCGGCTCAACTGTGAAAGAAGTTCATATTGAGCTTTGTTCAAAGTGTCACCCTTTTTATACTGGTAAGCAGAAGCTTATTGATACAGCTCGTCGTGTTGAGAAGTATCAGGACAAGGTTGCTGCCAAAGCTTCCAAGGTTGGCGTTTTAGGTAAGAAAGCAAAGACCGCAAAGCGTGCCGCGGAAAAGATAGCGAAGAAAAGTAAAAAGGAAGTGCTCAAAGTGGGCGAAGAGGCTTAGCTGAATAAAAAGAACCGGTCTGAGGGGCCGGTTTTTGATATCCATGTATAATGGATTATCCGAGGAGCTGCTACCTGCTTCCTACTGCCTAATACCTAAATATATGTCTGATCTACTTAAACAATTGGAAAAGGTCCGCGCTGATTTTGTGAAATTGGAAAAACAATTATCAGCACCAGAAATACTCGCAGATAAAAACAAGCTGCGGGATATTTCGCGTGCTTATAACCAAGTAAGGTTAGTGGCTGAAGCCGGTGATCGATACGCAGCAGCTATGCAGGCAATTGATGATTTGGAAAAAGCTACTAAGTCAACTGACAAAGATTTGCAGGAGCTGGCTGAGGCAGAGCGGGAAGATGTTGAGAGAGAGCTGGAGCTTGCAAAGTTATCTTTCGAAGTTGCTTTAGTGCCGCCGGATCCACACGACGCAAACAATGTTATTGTGGAAATTCGCGCAGGCACAGGCGGAGATGAGGCCGCACTTTTTGCACAGGATTTGTTTCGTATGTATGTGCGCTATGCAGAAAAGCGAGGATGGAAAACTTCTTTGATCACAGAGTCGCATATTGAAATTGGTGGGTATAAAGAGGTTGTTTTTGGTATTCAAGGTGCGGGTGCGTTTGGTGCGTTAAAGGCTGAGCAAGGAGTACATCGAGTGCAGCGCATTCCCGAAACTGAAAAGCAGGGAAGGATTCATACATCTACTGCAACTGTGGCTGTTCTGCCGGAAGTGGAAGAAACTGAAATTAAGATTGATACCAAGGATTTGAGAATTGATACTTTTTGTTCAGGTGGAAAAGGTGGGCAGTCAGTGAACACGACTCATTCAGCTGTTCGCATTACTCACGAACCAACAGGCATTGTTGTTTCTTGTCAGGATGAAAGGTCGCAGCTGCAGAACAAGGAACGCGCAATGCAGGTTTTACGTTCTAGAATTTGGGAGTTTGAAGAAGAGAAGAAACAGAAAGAGCGGGCTGATGAGCGCAAGGAACAGATAGGCCGAGGAGCGCGGTCGGAGAAAATTAGGACTTATAACTATCCTCAGGATCGAATTACAGATCATCGCATTAAACATTCTTGGCACAATATCGATCGGATATTGGCCGGAGATTTAGATGAAGTGATTACTGCTCTTAAAGCCGGGAAATAAGTTATTTTTGGCTAAAATTAGCGACATAGCTTGACAAAAATCATAAAAAATGCTTAACTAGTATCTTCTTCGAGTTGCTCCATGGTGGAGTAAACGGAGACGCTTCAACCCCGAAAGGGAGAAGGGAGTGACCAAATG
>JAHIUG010000080.1 GCA_018817245.1 Patescibacteria group bacterium
ATGACAGGTGGAAGGATTTCTCCGCTTCACTTCACTGCGTTGCGTTCCGGTCGAAATGACAGGTGGAAGGATTTCTCCGCTACGCCCGTCAAAAAAATGGGCTCCGGTCGAAATGACAGATATTAAATTAAGCGCTCCTCTATCTCCTCTTTTGTTAAAGGAATGTCGAGCGTTTTTATTTTTGAAGAGTGTCCTTTTAGGATTTCAATTTCACTGGGAGCTAAATCTAAAACATCTGCCAACAGACGGATGAGCTCCTTGTTCGCTTTGCCATCAATTGGAGGAGAAGAGATTCGAATCTTCCACACTCCATTGTCTTTACCAACCAATTCAGACGTAGAAGCATTTGGAATTATTCGGAATGTTATTTTGCTCATTAGTTAAGTGTTTTCAGTACTGACCGTAGAATGTGAGGATTGGAAAAAACAATATCTTTATCTTGGCTAGACCATTCTTCGCCTTTAAAATTTACAACTTTACCACCGGCTTCGCGTACAAGCAGAGCGCCCGACGCAACGTCCCAAGCATGAACTCCTTGTAGAATAGAAAAATCAGCTCGTCCCGCAGCTACCCAGCTTGCTTCCACAACAGCTGTGCCGAGCATGCGTTTGGCCCGGGCCTTATTCGTAAAAGCATGTAGAATAGACACTCCTTTTGTAGCATCCATTTTTCTATATCCATAACAAATGAGGCCTAAACTCTCTTTGAGAGATTTAGTTTTGGATACATGTAGACGATGTCGTCCCATCCACGCACCTTCGCCAAATAGTGCATGATATTTTTGCTTGAGACTAGGCAGGGTTATCGCGCCCACGACAGGTTCGCCGTTTCTAAGGAGCGCGAGCGAAATTCCCCACAGCGGAAGGCGGCCTATGAAATTTGTTGTGCCGTCAATTGGGTCGAGCACCCATGCAAAAGGTGTTTCAGGCGCTTCTTCTTCTTTTAAATCTGCACCTTCTTCAGAGATAATTGGAATGTCAGGTGTAAGCTGTTTAAGCACACGAATGATCGCGCCATTAGTCGCAAGATCAGCTTCAGTTACAGTTTCATTATGTTCTTTATAGCTGTATCCGTTAGGCGCTAGGTAATCAAAAAATCGCAAGGCTATTTTTTCACCATTTTCAATGGCGCGCCAAGCGATTTTTTGTAGGGACGGTAGAGATTTGGGCATGCCGACATTGTACCAGAGTTTCCAAAGCTATTCTGCCCTTTAGTCCTTTTGCTCCTCAGCCTTCTTTATGCCCTTTTTTTTGAGCACCTCTAAAGTTTTTCGATTTTTCATTTGCGCTGCTAAATAATCACGATACTCAGGCGAGGAAACGCGCTCCTTGGTTTCTTTGTCCTTTATGGCATCAAGAATTCGATCCAGCTCCTTGTCCACTTCTTCGTCTTCAACTTTAATATCTTCTTTTAGTGCAATTTCTTTGATCAGAACAGCGGTTTGAATGCGCTCAATTGCGCGCGGCACCATGTCGAGCTTAACTTGATCAGCCGTCTTCTTTAGGCTCGCGAGATAGTCATCCATTTTCATGCCTTGATTCTCAGCTGCATGCGTTAGCTCGTGGAACATCCGGCGCACTTCTTCGTTCACCAACAGCTCCGGCATGTCACTAAATTTGGACTGTTTAATCAGTGTCTCTAAAAGCTCTATCTCTGCAGCTTCATCCGCTTTATGTTCTACCTCTTCCTCCATATTTTTCTTAACCTGCTCGCGAAGCTTGTCTAAAGTATCAACGCCTAGCTCTGAGGCAAATTTATCATCCAGCTCAGGCAGTTTTAATTCATAAACATCGGTTACACTGGCAGTGAATTCGATCTCTTTTCCTGCTAGATCTTTTTGATAATGCTCATCAGGCAAAGAAAGTTTAAAAGTTTTTATGTCACCTTTTTTTACACCCTCAAGTTTATCGGTAAAACCTGGAATGTAGTGCTGTTCGGAAAGATAAACACGATGTCCTTTGGCGGTTCCACCCTCAATAGCGACATGATCTTTTTTCATTTCCAGATCAATAATTACCAGATCTTCTTTAGTGGCAGGTTTGTCAACAACGATTTCTTGACGTCGCATCTTACGCAGATCATCAAGTGCCTTAGCAACCTCTTCATTTTTAATCTCACGAACCTTTTTTGTTACGAGTGGCACGTCATACGAAGCAAGGGAAATAGTTGTGGGCATGACCGGCACGGTGATAGTGAATTTCATGTCTTGGCCGGGCGTTAGCTGATCTATGTTAATGGCCGGAGAACCGATTGCATCAATATTATTTTCTAAAATCGTGTGTGTATAGCGTGCGCGCACAATTCTTTCGAGTGCGGCTTCCCAAATCTTCATTTCGTCAAAATTTTGTTTAACCACATCATATGGAGCTTTGCCTGGACGAAAACCTTGAATAGGTTTTTGTGTCTGCAGATCATTAGCCGCCTGATCCAGATATGGCTGCACCTCAACTGGAGTAACAACGAATTTTAGCTCTACGAGTGATTGAGGCAATTTGTTGATTGTTGGTTCTTGCATAATGAGCGGAGGATAGCGAATTTCGCCTTTTTCGTCAAGATAATACTCCCTGCCCCCGTATTCTAATATCAATGCACCAATCACATCTCTGAGGCTGGCATAAAAAAATTCAAAACCAACAAAAAGTGCGCGGCCACGCAATTTTCGTCGGTGTTAAAATCGTTTTACTTGATGTGATTATTAATCAATGTTTTTACGGCTTATTATCCAATCGCAATTAATTAAGAGTTCGAATCAAATATCCAAAAACCCACCAAAAAGCTCCTATCGGCAAT
>JAHIUG010000081.1 GCA_018817245.1 Patescibacteria group bacterium
ATGATGTACATCATGCCGGTAGTCACAGTGTTTATCGGTGTGTCATTGCCAGGTGGATTAACCCTGTATTGGTTGATTATGAGTTTACTGACAGTAGCGCAACAAGCTGTTTTTCTGCGTAAGCCAAAGATGCCAAGCCCAGTGCCACAACTTTCGTAGTACATTGAACTTTAAGCGTTTAACGAGGAGCGGGCCAATGGTCCGCTTTTTGATATTCGACAATCAGCGCACCACATTCTAAGATCTTCGTATGAACAATAGTCGGTCTGCTTTACTTAAAACTTTAGCCTTTCATACGATTTGGAATCACGCGCCAACACAGGCTGAATGGATAAATACGCTGGAAAGCCGAGACTTTGATTTAGATAAAGAGGAAGTGCTTTGTGAGATAAAGAATCTCACAGATTCCGGAGATGTAGTTTTGCGATATGGGAGGTTTGTGTTTCCCGACAAGATGGAGCTACTCGATGAGCAACGTAATAATGAGATTTGGAATAGTCGAAAAATGAGGACAGCACGTATAGTCACAAAATGGCTATCACATCTCTCGTCTGTTAGATTTGTGGCGCTGTGCAATACCACGGCTCACGGTCATGCTCGTAACAATGCGGATTTGGATTTTTTTATAATCACGCGCGCGGGTAGGATAATGACAACGCGAGCGCTCGCTGTTCTTCCTTTTAAGTTAATGCGGAAACGCCCAACTTCCGGACATGAGCAAGACGCAATATGTCTTTCATACTTTATTACAGATGACGGGCTCGATCTTTCATCTCACATGTTGGACTCGTCGGACGCCGGACCTCGGACGCCTGACCGTGATATATACTTCCGCTATTGGTTTCTGTCTCTGCTCCCGCTTTATGATGATGGCATCTCTACCGAACTATGGAATTCAAATAGGCAGATCATTGAGTGCCACCCATTTTCGCGACCGTGGATTAGTCCGCCTGATTTGCGAGTGAAGCAGCCAAAACTTCGTATCCCAATATCAAGCAAATTCGAATCACCAGCTAAAAATTTGCAGACGCGTGCGTTTCCATTACAAATTCGTGATCTCATGAATAAAGATACTCGCGTTATGGTTACGGATAAAGTTTTGAAATTTCATGTACAAGATGGAAGAGCACAATATTTGAATGAGTATAGATCTGAATGCCGCTCACGCGGCTTAACTTAAGAACTTATGAACTCAGGTACTAAAGAACTTATGAACTCAGGAACTAAAGCACAATTGTTCTTCATTTCTTCATTTCTCCAGTTTCTTGGTTCAGCAGCATGGCGTCTCGCAATTCTATCGTTACCCTGGCAGGTGCGTTGGTTTTCCGATGCTTCGTTATCAGGTTGGCCTTGGGAACAGGGGAGAGCTTCTTTTTATGTTTCTTGGTTTTTGATTCTTGGGACAATACTTTTTATTAAACCCAGAAAAAAAGTCCTATCGGTACATTTTTCTGGGCCGGTAATAGCGATGCTCGTACTGGTAGTTGTGAGTTTAGTCGGAAGCGGTTTGGATGAGAGGGCGCTGGGTGCAATCGCACAATGGTGGATTCAAATCGCGCTTCTAATTTTATTCGTAATTACATTGTGGCGCTCTAACATCTCCAAGCGATCATTAGCCATCTGGTTTGTGATCTCGCTCATACCTCACGCTATCTTGGGAGTCTGGCAGTTTTCGTTGCAAGAAGTAGCAGGTCACCCTTGGCTTGGTATGGCCTCACAAAATCCGTTTGATCTGGGAGTCTCTGTGATCGAACTGAATGGACAACGATTTTTGCGCGCATATGGCGGCTTTCCGCATCCCAACATTTTTGGTGGATGGGCAGCAATGGGCTTTATCACCTCAATCTGGCTAGCTGCAACAGCAAGGATAAAAGAGCGCGCAGTTATTTGGTCGCTCATTTCGGGAATATTATCCATTGCCCTTTTTTTAACTTTTGCTCGTTCAGCCTGGTTGGGTACTGTGGTTGGAATTTTGGTTTTGTTAATCTGCGGGTATTTAAAAAAGGACAAAATAAAAAGATTCTCAGGTTACGGGATTATTGCGCTTCTCGTTTCAATAATTGCCATATCGCTTGTAGCAATTCCTCAAAGAGGATTAATATTCTCTCGCTTTGATTCCTCTCAGCGCTTAGAAACAAAATCTCTCAACGTTCGAACAGACAGTTTGAAATCCGGAATAGAAATTTTTCGTGCGCATCCTGTTTTTGGAACCGGCCCCAATTCCGAGCTCCTAGATTTAGCAGTGGATGATAGAGCGCCCGCTCCACTTGAAACTCCGCACAACATATTTGTGCTCGTGCTTGCGAACTTCGGCACTCTTGGATTTATAGTGCTCCTATATCTCATGGCGATTTTTCTGAAGTTAGTTTACAAGTCAGAAACCCACTCCGTGAGAGCAAAACTTTTTTACGAGGAGCGCGCTTTAGCATTGAGTGTTTTGTCTGGATTATTCGTTGTATCGCTATTTGATCATTACTTATGGTCTCTGTGGTCCGGCCAGTCACTCGTCTCTATTATTTTAGCAATAATACTTTTATAAAAAAAAGTTTAATTTTAGTCATTTTTAAAGGGTAAAGAGTGTGTTTGGACGTCTATTGACTTTTTTGTTAATTTTTGTCAGTATTTACACAAACACAAATTAGCACTCTTTGATTGAGGCTGCTAAAATCGGGTACGAATCTTATTCATTATTATCAGTAGCTAAATATGAAACTACGCCCATTAGGTGATCGAGTTATTGTGAAGCCAGTCGCAGAAGAAGAAGTGACAAAGTCAGGAATTATTTTGCCAGACACCATAGACAAGGAACGCCCTGAGCAGGGTGAAGTTATTTCTGTTGGCCCGGGCCGTTTGTTGGATAACGGAACGCGCGCTCCCATGAGTGTTAAGATCGGTGACAAGGTTGTATTTAAAAAATATTCTCCAGATGAAGTGAAGATTGAGGATCAGGAGTATCTCGTGATTTCCGAATCCGATATCATGGCTGTTGTGGAGTAACTGAAGAACTAAGGGACTGAGGAACTAAAGAACAATCGCTAAATACTAAATACGAATATATGGCTAAACAAATTATTTTTAATGAGAAAGCTCGACAGGCATTAAAAGCAGGTGTAGATCAGTTAGCAAATGCCGTGCGAGTTACGCTTGGTCCAAAGGGCCGAAATGTTGTTATTGATAGAGGATTTGGCACACCATCTATTACCAAAGATGGAGTGACTGTTGCAAAAGAAATTGAGCTCGACGATAAATTTGAAAATATGGGAGCTGAGTTGGTAAAGGAAGTTGCTTCTAAAACAAACGATGTTGCTGGTGACGGTACGACCACAGCCACGGTTTTGGCACAGGCCATGATTGCAGAGGGAATTAAGAACATCACTGCTGGCGCTAACCCATTAGCTGTAAAGCGCGGAATTGAAAAGGGTGTTGAGGTTGTTGTAAGAGAGCTTAGAGAGAATATTTCCAAGCCTGTTACAGAGAACGAAATTGAACAGGTCGCTTCAATCTCAGCGAACGATCCTGAAATCGGGAAGACAATTGCCAGCGCCATGCGTGAGATGGGTAAAGATGGAGTAATCACTGTTGAAGAGTCACAGACTTTTGGAATTCAGACTG
>JAHIUG010000082.1 GCA_018817245.1 Patescibacteria group bacterium
AAAACCAAAAATTATTATCGCAGGTTCCGGCATGATGAATGGCGGACGTATTTTGCATCATATGGTTCGCTATCTTCCGGAAAAAACAACAACCTTGCTTATTATCGGATATCAAGCCAATAACACATTGGGAGGGCGCATTTATTCGGGCACCAAAAAAATAAAAATATTCGGTAAAACAGTTCCCGTACATGCCAAGATCGTGGCAGTCGGAGGATATAGCGCGCACGCTGATCAGGAAAAACTTTTAAATTGGATAGAGCAAGCCAAAACCAAGCCAAAAACAATTTACTGCACGCATGGCGAAAAAGAATCCGCTTTAACTCTGGCATCGCGCATAAAAGAAAAATTCAACATCAATGCTGAAGCTCCCATAATGAAACAAACAATTGAAGTATGACATGGTTTTTATTCGCGATTATCGGCCATCTATTTAACGGAGTGGCTTTTGTAATCGATAAAGCGCTCCTCTCAACCGCATTCAAACGCAGTGCAACCTACGCCGGTCTGGTTGGAATTCTGTCGCTCTTCGTATTAGTCGCAATTCCGTGGGTTGAGGTATGGCCGCGCTCCTACATCTTGGTTAGTGCGTTTGTATCCGGTGCGACATTCATCTTCGCGCTCAGAGGATTTTTCGCCGCGCTCTCAAGATCAGAAGCAAGTCGCGTGGTTCCGATTGTTGGCTCGCTCATCCCAATTCTAACTCTAATTGGAACTTTCACATTTCTAGGAGAGCGTTTATCGCAAAACCAATTAATTGGATTTGCGCTCCTTATTCTCGCAACAATCATTCTTTCTGGCAGCGGAGGCTTATCCCGACCTTCGAAATCAACCATCGCATTCGCCATCGGATCTGCAGTGCTTTTTGCAATCAGCTCAGTCACAGGAAAAGCGGTGTACGATTCGGTTGGATTTTTATCCGGTTTCATTGTCACACGCATGGCCGCAGCGGGCACAGCCGTTATTATGGTTACACTCCTTGATCCGTTCGCCGGCAAAGAGCTGCTCTCCATGATCAAGAAGCCGAAGGGGAAGAAGAAGCGCACAAAAATGCGATTCGCGGCGCCTCTCGCCATCTTCGGACAATCTATGGGTGCAATCGGTTTCTTATTCGTACAATGGGGCATTGCACGCGGTAGCGCATCTATCGTAAACGCTCTGCAGGCTGTGCAATACGCGTTCCTGGTTCTTATAGCATTTGCACTTTATAAATACGCACCAAAATTATTAAATGAGAATTTACGACCGAAATCTGTTATTATTAAGGTTGCAGCACTTGTAATTACCGCAATTGGTTTGGCAATGGTTGTGTAAAGCTTATGAAATTAAAACTAAATTTATTAAATATTTCCACAGCAGTTGGTTTAATTGCCGCGTGTATTTTGGGATTCCTTTTTCTGGGTTTTGTTTCTGTTGATACAAATGCGGAGTATGGCGTGACTTTCAGCCGTTATTACGCGCAAGATGAGCTGGGCCTTAATGCGGATGATGTTTTAGCTGAGGCGCTGGACGATCTAGGCATTCGCCGTTTCAGGCTTGGCGCGTACTGGAAATTTTTAGAACCGCAACCCGACGAATGGAATTTCGGCGAACTGGATCGCGATATTAAAGCAGTGGGGGATAGAGGCGGAAAAGTTGTGCTGGCAGTTGGAGAAAAATTACCGCACTGGCCTGAATGTTGGACGCCAGACTGGTGGAAGAATCTACCGAGAGATCTGCAACAACCTCTGACTTTGAAATACATAGAAACAGTAGTGAGGCGCTATAAAGACAACCCTACGATTATCGCATGGCAGATTGAGAATGAACCGCATTTTTCATATGGAGATTGCCTGGTTCCTGATCCGTTTTTTATTCGACAAGAGGTGGGATTAGTGCGCACGCTTGATCCGGATCGGCCTGTTGTTACCACGGATTCAGGCGAGTTGTCTTTGTGGATTACTTTTGGAACCTTGGTAGATAAACTTGGAGTGAGCACGTACCGCGTTGTCAAAATGTCGAATGGATGGATTTTCCGATATTCTTTTATGCCACCGTATTTTTATCAACGCAAAGCCATGCTAGCAAAGATGTTTGGTGTGAAAAATGTTTATGTGAGCGAATTCCAAATGGAACCATGGAGCAATATACCTCTTACAGAAACTCCGATTGATGAGCAGCTAAAAACAATGGATATTGAACAAATGCAATCAAACTTTTTATTTGCAGAACAAATGCATCTTTCACCCATAGATTTTTGGGGGATGGAGTGGTGGTATTGGATGAAAGAGAAAAAGAATCATCCTGAATTTTGGGAAGAAGCAAAAAGCTTTTATCAAAGACAATAGAATAAAAGGGGTCTGACCCCATGTTCGGAAATGGTTAAAAATTGAGGAGCGCGATAAGCCGCTAAGTTACGCGGTTTTTGGAGTAACTGTGGATAAATACAGCAAAAGGGGTCTGACCCCGGGTCTGACCCCGTGCCTGACCCCGTGCCAGGCACCGGGAAAGTGGACTTGACAAAATGGCTAAAATGTGCTATATTTATAGATGTCTATCATGGCCAAGTCGTGCCAGATAACAAATTTCAACTAAGAAAGGAGCAGTAATGCTCAAGGAATGGCCAAAGATTCTGTTCGTAATCGTATTCTTTGTCGCAGGCATCTGCCTGATCGGCAAAGGATGCGTTGCCGGGTTCGAGTGGGCCGAAGCAGAGGCCCACACGGACCAAAACAGCATAAGAATCGACGACCGTGCTCGCGCATGGCTCGCCGAGGATCCGGACCGATGGACCAAGGCGGTCCGCGAGATCGCCCCGGTCAGTCCGGAGTTCGCCAAGCGCACCGCGCGCTGAGCTCAAACCTCAACAACCTGCGGGCCCCACCTTCGAAAGATTGTGGGGCTTTTAAATTCCACGCACCATGCTTGGTACCAATAAACCAAAAATCAACCATTCTCTCATTCGAGCGAATGAGCGAATGATCTGAAATACTCGCCAAACCATCTCCAACGTGCTAAATTCCCAAAGTTAAATTCAAAGAAGCTAGAAGCCAGAATCCTGAAGCCTTCTAACTTCCAGCTTCTAACTTCCAGCTTCTAACTTCTATCTTATGCGCCGAGAAATTGTACTAGACATTGAAACTCAAAACACTTTTCAGGACGTAGGTTCGTATAATGCCGCGCTCCTCAAGATCTCGCTCATTGGATGTTATTTTTATGAAACCGATACTTTTGAAACATTTTTGGAAGAAGATCTTATAAAACTTTGGCCACGTCTGGAACGCTCAGATCGCATTATCGGCTACAATTTATTTGGATTTGATTATCCTTGCATGCAAACTTATTACACAGGCGATCTCATGAAACTGCCGACAATTGATATCATGAAAGAGATTGAAAAACGCCTAGGTCACAGAGTCAAACTTGATGATGTGGCTCATGCTACGCTCGGGGTAGGCAAGAGCGGCCACGGATTACTGGCTGTGGAATATTGGCGAAAAGGTGAGATTCAAAAACTGGCTGATTATTGTTTACAAGATGTGAAAATCACTCGCGATGTTTATGAGCATGCGCTCAAATTTCAAAATGTTTGCTACTTCGACCGTGTCGGACAAAAGCAGGAAGTTCCAATGCCGATTGCACCACCCGCGACTGGGAATGAGAATGGAATAAATTTAAGTTTGGGATTGTAAATCCCGTAACCCATCCTGTCATCCCGCACATGCATCTAACAGTTGCGGGATCCAGCACAAATTAAAAATTTCGAGTTCCATGTTCCATATTTTAGGTTATGGGATATAAAAACCGACCCATGTTAGACACAGGTCGGCGAGGTAGAGCCTCATCCGTCCACAGGAATCTGTACAGCCTCAAAGGCTGATCTCTTATCCTGTTTAGTTGAACGAATGAGGCGAGACGGGGAGTGCGCGTGTACGCCCTCAGTTGACGTGAAGTAAATTACCCCACGAAAGAGATCATGTCAACAGTTGACGCCCTACCGGAAGGCGACGTCAGCGTTCGGTGGGGTCGTTGCTCCTGACGTGCGCTGTCCAGACACACGCGCGGGTTTTTTTGGCAGCTCGTCCAGCGCTCGAACACCGCCATCCGCACAAACCTCGTTCAGTAGAGTGAACCGAAGAAGTGCGGCTTGTCGGACGATGCGAAACCCGAGAGCTCTGCCGCCTTTTCCTAGGTGGTAGGTCCCGCTCGAAGAGCTCTCGTCATCCCAAGCAACAGTCTCTTTCATAGCTACATTGATCGCGTGCCGCCAGCTTTGGCTCAAACCACTCAGATCAAGAGCCAACGGCTCTCCGGGATCTTCGAGCACCTTTCGAGCCACGCTCTCAAGGTATACCCGCATCACCGAAACACTTTCAGCGAGAATCGTTCGCATGTCTCTTCCTCCTTGTTGTATGGAACCGCGTGGAAAATATCATTAATATGCGGATTTGTCAATAGATCCACTTCACCCCTCTGTCATCCTGAGCGAAGCGTAGCGGAGCCGAAGGATCTGGCCCCGTATTTCTGAGCGGCTAGATCCTTCAGCTTCGTTCACTCGCGCTACTCGTTCACTCCGTTCAGGATGACAATGATGACAACATCGCCAAATTAAGGTAAAATACCCGCATTCTTTATGTTTCCAGAAACCTTAATAGCACAGATTCTATTCACCATTTCCAGCCTTGTTTATATTATCATTTGGATTTGGGCCATATTTCACGTTTTAAATACTCCAAGAGCTGACAAGATGCAGCGCTCCCTTTGGGGCGTAGCAATGATCGCTAACCCGGCCACAGCGATTTGGTATTGGTACATTTGGAAACGCTGGGCATTTTGGACGCTCTTCACTCCAATGCTGGTCGGATTCGTGACCATGCCGCTAGTTGTTCGTTCGGTCCTCAGTAATGCAGATGAAACAGCAATCACAAATTTTTTGTTTGCTTTAGGAAGCGCGCGGCTCGTTTTGCTGATTGCAATTTTAATGATCTTCCCGCTCCTCATTCGCTTTGCCGCTCTTTTACACATGGCAAGAAACACAGAGCTTTCAGCAATGGATCGCAATGACTGGATTGTGTCTTTGGCCTTGCCGATTTTCGGATTCGGAGCCGGCATTGCATATTGCGCAAGATGGAGGAGGGAATGGGCTATGGTCGGTCTGCTGTGGTGGGTTGTTATCGCAATTTCACTTTGGGCTGTGACTGTAAATATTTCCCCGGTTCTTGTTCAAGCCGGCGCTGTTGCAAGACGAGCTTTATTAGGACAATAAAAAAAACACCCCGAGAGATTGGGATATTTTTGGAGAAGGAGGAAGGCGAGGTTCGACCTATGCGCCGTTGCAGTTTTTTACCCACAATCTTTTTGTAGCGATATAGAACAGATTCCAGATGTATGCCATCAAGTAGAGGATCAAGGCGAAAGTCCATAAGATGGGCTTCCATTCCAAGGCACACCCAACAAAAACTGATGCACAGCCTTGCAGAATGTATACAGGACCAACGTAAGTCCTATGCATATAAGTCAGTACCTTGTACTTCCTATCCCATGCCACCATGAAGAATGTGGATACAACCAATGCAGCAAGACTGCAAAGATATGCGTACACTACATCGATTTGTAAAAACTTGTATGTAATCACAAACGTGCCCACCATGAGCACGAACACGATCAGTTGAAAAAGAGCGAACTGTGTGAGGGTGTATTTTTTTGTTTTTGTCACTTTCTCCTCCACGTATCCAATGATTTGGGACGTTCTCTCCGATCAGCCACGATTGAACTAGCTATGGCTGCTGCGCAAAAAGGGATGCCGAATATCAAAGGCCCAAAAATACCCGCTGCACCAAGTATTGCATCTATGCTTGTTGGAAAACATGGATGGAGTCTTAAAAGGACAGTGGCTATGATCATCAACACGATCATGCCAATCCAAAGTACCGCATCAAAAACTTTGTCTTCTTTGTAAACCATGCGTTCCTTCTCCTTTATGAATGTGCGAGCTTGCCGGTCCGAAGCCTCGGCGAAGGCCGATCCTTCACACGAAATTATCAAAAAATACAGCTTTGGTCAATAAGAAAACCCCGCTCGAAGATCGGGCGGGGTCAAAGTTCAGAAGAGTTTTTGGAGACTGCCGGCACATCTTGATCCTCTCCCGTTGTTGCTTCGAGATCTGCTTGCATTTCCGGAGGCGGAACATCGATAGGCGGAACGGTATATAACAACTGAAGAGCGCGCAGTTCGTACTTGGCTCTAAGGTTGGTCCGAACAACAGGCTGATCTGGTTTGCTTTGATGAAACTTCAGACGCAGCTCTTCCATTTCGCTCAAGATCCTTTTCTCTTCTTCGGCGTCACGGAATTTGTACCATCTCTGTCGGATGGAAATTCTAATCCGCTTTAGCAATTCGCTTATACGCGATCGCTTTTTCCAGAAAGCCCTGATACTTCCTAGGATGTCCGGTGGATCAGAAAAAGTAAATCCTAATATTCCAAGGATACTTATGATCCCAAAAATCCCACAGATGAATGCAGCTATATAAAAAGTCCATGTACCCATCTTTCTCCTCCTTTGTGAATGTGCGAACCTGCCTACCGGCAGGCAGGCTTGTGGCGACGTTAGCAATTTTCGAATGAAATGTCAATCCTGTCATCCTGGACCTACCTGCCGGTAGGCAGGCTTGATCCAGGATCCATATCTAAACGAACATGGATTCCAGCTTTCGCGGGAATGACAAAAAAGGTGTACGCGTCAATAAGAAAACCCCGCTCTAGATTTGGGCGGGGTTGTTATTTCGAGGGAGTGGGATGTAGCCGCAGGTCTTTAGCCTGCGTATTCGCTTCAACTTCAAGCTCTGCTTGCGCTTCTAGATCTGCCTGCATTTCTGCTGGCGGAACTTCGATTGGAGCTATGCGAAGTGACAAACCGCCAGCTCGCTGTTCGAACTCATCTTTCTTTTCATCAGCTGCACGATGTAGATCGTGGTATTCGAACCGTAGTTTTTCAAGTTTGTTCTTAGAGCGTCGTTCGGCTCTTCCTTTGAGTAAAGCCTTCAGAGGACTATCACTAAAGACACCCAACTGCTCCAGCAGAAAACCAATGATATACAAAACGCAAAAAGCTATTTTGATTGTCCGTGTCTCAGCCTGGGGCATGGGCGCGAACAAAATTGCAGAAAGAAAATAAGTGAGCCCGAACAGAACAATGGTTGCGGACATCCGAAATTCTGAATATCGAGATCGTTTACCTTGTTTTCGGGTAAGCAGCAGAATCGCTGAACTAGTGATAAGAGCGAATATTGCATCCCCGTCATCAACCCTTGTGCAAAACAACCAGCAGCTCAGCAAAGGAATTGCCGCGCTAGCCAAACGCGCTAATTGAATAATGAAAAAATTATTCCGGGTTTTGAGTTTTTCGGGAAATATTATGAGGCTGAAAATCAGGATAGCGAAAAAACTAAAAAAAAGTACCACTCCCATGTCCTCCTCCTTTGTGAATGTGTGAAAGATCTATGGCGAAGTTAGCAGTTTTTGGGCGGGATGTCAATGTATGCTCTCGGCAGATGTTTCGAGCGGAAGATCCTTCGTCGCTCCGACTTCCCTCAGGATGACATTTTTTAAAAAAAGAAAAACCCCGCGCAGTATGTCGGCGGGGTTATGATTTGGAGGGAGTAGAATGTAGCCGCAGGTCTTTAGCCTGCGTATTCGCTTCAGCTTCGAGCTCAGCTTCTGCTTCACGCTCTGCGTCCGCTTCGCGCGGAGGTACGGAGATCGGAACGTCACGCGGTCCTTTTGTTTGGTTGTAATCGCTTTCGGTTTTCGCAACGATCCGAAGTGCTTTGTGATGCTCGATCCGAAGCCTTGTCTGTTGACTCAGAACATACTTCTCAGAACGACGTTCTTGGATCTTCTTCCAAAACTTGAAAACGTCTTTGAATTCAAGATTGAACGAACCGCCCACAATCAGCAATGCAGCCCCGATTCCTTTTCCAACCAATAAATACATTGGAAAAATGCTGTAGAAAAGCGCAATTGAGAGCAAACAGATAAATCCTAAAGAGATCAGATAAAATTGTAGCCCATACTTCTGCACAAGCTCGGATTTATTATGAGAACTAAACGCATTAAAGAGAGCTAGAAGTATACCGCCCGACAAGAAAGCCAACTCTGAACTTTTCGGATTGAATATGAGGCTTGCAAACATTGGTAAGGTAGCAATGCCAAATCGCGCAACATGCCACAACTGAAACCTTCTCATGGTTAGTTTTTTAGTCTCTAGTCCGGGAGTCTGGTGCTGCTTGAGTCGGCGCTTTCTCCTGGAAGATCCTATTTTCTCCGAAACAAAGATTGTCCCCACAGGGAAAATTGCTACTAACACAAAGATCCAAGCAATTAACATAATCCATTCAGTAGTCATCCTTCTCCTCCTTTGTGAAAGTACGAACTTATTGCGAAGTTAGCAGAATTCGAGCAGATTGTCAATCTATATGTCATCTCGACCGTAGCGGAGAGATCTCGTTCTAAAAGATTTCTCCGTTTCGCTTCGCTCCAGTCGAAATGACAAATATAAAGATTGCCGCGTTGCGCCGCTCCTCGCAATGACAAAAATATGCTGGTGAGCTAAGCTGAGCTGATTATGGATTCAACTACATTACTTATTGCGCTCCTCGTTTTGACGCTGGCTGGGATCATTTATCTTGCCCTAAAGATCAGCCGGATGAGCGATAAATCATCTGAACCCGCTTCTCAATCCATGACAATGCTGCAAAATCAATTTGCATCACTTCAAAAGGAAATGGGGGATAGGATGGGCGAAACACACAATGCTGTGCGTCAAAGCTTTGCGGCGTCAACTGGAGTTGTCAAAGATGTTACAGAGAAAATCACGCGCATGGAGGAAACTTCCAAACAAGTTTTGGATGTAACAGCACAGCTCAAAAGTCTGCAGGACATGCTAAAAAATCCTAAGCAGCGTGGCATACTAGGGGAGTATTATCTTGAAACTTTGCTTAAAAACATTTTGCCTCCAGGCGGGTATCAAATGCAGTACAAATTCAAAGACGGCGAGATAGTTGATTCTGTGGTGTTTATAAAAGACAAGATTGTGCCAATTGATTCAAAGTTCAGTTTGGAAAATTATAATCGCATTGTGGATGAACAAAATCCGGCTGAGCGTGACAAACTCGAAAAAGTTTTTGTGAACGATCTTAAGATGCGCGTCACAGAAACCGCCAAGTACATTCGGCCGGAAGAGGGGACAATGGACTTCGCATTTATGTTCATTCCGCACGAAGCTATATATTACGATCTACTGATCAATAGAATCGGCGCAGTGCAAGATGACACAGAAAGTATTATCCAACGCGCTGCGGGCAAATACCACGTGATAATCGTGAGTCCAACGTCTTTCCTGGCTTATCTGCAAACCGTATTGCAAGGATTAAAGGCACTTACAATCGAAGAACAGGCCAAGGAGATCAGAAAACGCGTGGGAGATTTGGGACGGCATCTTACTGCGTATGAAAATTGTTTCAAAAGTATGGGGCGCAATTTAGGCACGACCGTGAATCAATACAACCTGGCATCCAAAGAATTTGGTAAAATAGACAAGGACGTGCTGCGCATTACCGGAAGCTCAAATCAATTTGAAGCGCTACCCGTTGATAAACCAAGCCTAGATGAGTGAGCAAGAAAATGAAATGATAATTAAAAAAAAGGGGAGAATGCGTGCGATCGCACTCGTGCTTTTAGCGCTCCTAATTCTAGTCGGAGGAATTGCGAGCGCTGTGCTTTTAGATGTTCAGCTTAAGCACGTTGATAAACTATTTGATTCGGTCGAAGCCGCAGAAGAGGCACCTGTAGCCATTGTGCTAGGCGCTTCTGTTATGCGAAACGGAGATCCATCTCCTGCGCTGCGTGATCGTTTGTTAGTGGGGGAATCCCTTTATGAACAAGGTAAGGTCTCCAGTATTTTAATTACTGGCGATGATGGAGGATTTCATATCGACGAAATTAAAACCATGCGCGAGTTTTTGCTAGCACGCGGAATTCCACACGAACACATTCGAGAAGATGGACATGGATATAGAACTTATGAAAGCTGTAAACGCGCTAAAGAAATATTTGGAATTGAAAAGGCGATTGTTGTAACGCAGAGATTTCACATAGGCCGCGCACTTTATCTGTGCAATGAATTAGGAATTGAAACAAACGGCGTATCATCTGACCTCACATCTTACGACAACATCCTACGCTTCATGTTCCGAGATATAGGAGCAAGCCTAAAAGCTTGGTGGGATGTAAATGTGAAAGCACCAGAGCCGCCAGTTGAGTATTAAAATCCTTCTGTCATCTCGACCGCAGCGGAGAGATCTCATCCGAACAATTAAAAAAAACGCCGCGTTGAGAAACGAGGCGTTTTTTGCACTAGTTTTTGACTTCATTCGACATGAAGTCCTCAGCGATTTGGGTTAGTAGCTTTAGAGCGGTATTTTGATCTACCTTTGTCCCAAAGATAGCATCCAGTAATTTCACTTCTGCGCTTTGAGCTGCTTGAAAGTCTGAACTGGCATGTAATGACCAACCATTGCAATAACTTAAGCTGACAATGTCAAACGAGTCTTCTGTGTCCCGCTTGAGCCGAATTGTAATAGTGGCTAACACGCATTCAATTTCAGTGAAGTCCAAGTCAAATTCCCAGATTAAACAAAGATCATTCTTTTTTAGAACATGCTCAATACTGATTGTTTTGCTCTCTTTATCATTATCACTACCAAAGGTGTATTCATCAAAACTAATTTCAGTAGCAGCTCCATCAACAGTGACATCAAGGCTACCTAATACCTGTTCAACTAATCTAATATTTTCAATAGCTGATGAAATTCTTTCGAGTGCAGCGTGCATGTTCTACCTCCTTGTTTTTTAATTTGAGAAGCGTTGTTTGTTTAACATTAATATTTGATTCTGTCAATCGTGTGACATAAATAAGCCCTCTTAGTGCGCAAAGCAGGGGAGTCCCGACACTGCGGTCGGGATCCCGACTTTATGTCGGGATAGAACTATTCGGACTCAGGATCAGCGACCAGAATGAGAAGATTTCCGTCTTTGTCGAATCCAACCGGGAAGTTGCCAGCCAACCACAAGTCGAGGAGCGGCTGTAGCTTTGCAGCCTCTTCTGGCTTATCAGCCAAGATGAAACCACATGAGTAAAATAGCGAAGCCGAGAGCGAATCCAAGAGGAAAAACCCGAGCGAAAACCTGAGCGAATCCCTGAGCGAATCCCTGAGCGAATCCCTGAGCGAATCCCTGAGCGAAAACCTGGGCGAAAACCTGGGCGAAGACCAGAGCGAATCCCAGAGCGAATCCCTGAGCGAAGCCCAGAGCGAATCCCTGAGCGAAGCCCAGAGCGAAGACCTGGGCGAAGACCAGAGCGAATCCCAGAGCGAAGCCCAGAGCGAACCACCATCACTTATTGTGAACACCTTCACGTCTAAGGTATCTCTCCAAAAAACAACATTCCTGATACGCTCTTCCAAGTCAGGAAGCACAGGCTTTAGCTCAGGCTCCCAGTCGTAGAACGGACGCAGGATCTCCATGAGAGCCTCACCCTTACCGGGAAAACGCGACTCCCAGAAAGCTAAATGGGTATCTGATTCGTTTTCTGTCAATGTACTGCTCCTCCTTTCGAGTCTTTATTATCATAATTTTTCGATTCTGTCAATGTATAAAAAAACGCCGCGTTGAGAAACGAGGCGTCTTTGGAGTAGAGGATGGGTTTACTTAGGATTTGCGACTAGGACAAGAAGATTCCCGTCTTTGTCGAATCCAACCGGGAAGTTGCCAGCGAACCACAAGTCGAGGAGCGGCTGGAACTTGGCAGCCTCTTCCAGCTTGTCTGCCAAGATGAAACCGCATGAGTAAAATAGCGAATCCCTGAGCGAAGACCAGAGCGAAACCCTGAGCGAAGCCCTGAGCGAATCCCAGAGCGAAGACCAGAGCGAAGCCCTGAGCGAATCCCAGAGCGAAGTCCTGAGCGAATCCTCGAGCGAATCCCAGAGCGAAGTCCTGAGCGAATCCTCGAGCGAATCCCAGAGCGAAGCCTTGAGCGAATCCCAGAGCGAAGCCTTGAGCGAATCCCAGAGCGAAGCCTTGAGCGAAGTCCTGAGCGAATCCTTGAGCGAATCCTTGAGCGAATCAAATTCGCGCCCTGTGAATACCCTCACGCCGGAAATTTCTTTCCAAAAGATAACTTTTTTGGCTTGCTCTTCCAGATCAGGCAGCG
>JAHIUG010000083.1 GCA_018817245.1 Patescibacteria group bacterium
CGTCATAATAGCAACCACAAACACACCCAAGATGGTGGAGACGACTTTTCCGGCAAATTGATACCCGGTATTCCATGCCAAAATTCGTGCTAAAGACATGGGATTAGTTTACATGTAATTGCTAAAAGACTAAAGAACTGAAGAACTGAAGAACTGAGGAACTGAGGGACTAAAGAACTGAAGAACTGAAGAACTGAGGAACTGAGGAACTTGCTCACTTTCGACTATTCACTGATTTGATCAACTTCGTTAAACCAGTTATTCTGTTGGTGTATGAGATTTAAGCTCGTTGTTTTATTGTCGTTTATAGCCTGCCTGGGAATTTTTGCGCAATCTGCACAGGCAGCCGCTTTGCCGTATCAAGCCGAAGTATCGTCTGGCGCAGTAACGATTGAAAAGGGTCAGACTAAACTTATAACTTTGAAATTTAAAAATATCGGTGAAAAGACATGGTACCCGGGAAAGGACAAAGTCGCGGTTTACCTTTATGGCGATTCTACTATTTTCGGTCACACATCTTGGCTTGCCAATGATTTGCCAAAATTGATTGAGCAGTCGAGCGTTAAGCCGGGATCTATGGCCAGTGCTTCTTTTTATGTTAAGGCTCCTTCAACGCCCGGAGTTTATAAAGAACGATTCTTACTTTCATACGGACCAAATCAGTGGATAAAGGATTCGGTTGTGTCCGTGACATTTACTGTTGTTGAGCCGACGAGCGCGCCAGCTCCAAAAGTGGAGGTATCGACCGCAGTACCATCTTCTTATAATTATCAGGCTGAGCTGATTGATATCGGAGGAATTGAATGGCAAATTAAGCCGGGGGAGCACGTGATAGCGAATATTAAATTTAAAAACATTGGCAAGAAGACTTGGGTGCGTGATGGCAGCTCCTATGTTTCTTTGTATACATGGGAACCTAAATATAGAAAAAGCGGGTTTCAGGATTTTTCCTGGAAGCAGGATTCACAGGCCGGATTTTTAGTGGAGGCGGAAGTTAAGCCGGGGCAAATCGGAACATTTAAAATGGAACTCAGAGCGCCTGATGCGCCGGGTAAATACAGTGAATCTTTTCGCTTGGCTGCTGAAAATACAGCTTGGGTAGAAGGAGGGGTTGTGAGTTTGCCAATTACTGTACCAAGTACGAATGAAACAATTTCCAGCGGAATTGTACAGGGTTCTTTGACTGCAGATCCCGGAACTTATCAGGCAACACTTTTACTGAACTCATTTAAAGATGCTTTGCGGTCAGAAGGAAACGGACAGATTAGCATTACACAAGGATTTAAAAATGCGGGTACTGCAGTATGGAACGAGCGCGTATTGAGATTAGTCAGCGTGTCTCCGGCGCTAGGTACAGCATCAGTAGTTCGTGATACTACATGGCCATCTACAACAGAAGCGCTTAAGGCAAACGGAACTCCGACTGCTCCGGGTCAGCTTAGTTTGATGAGTTACACAATCAAGGCTCCTGCTAAGAGCGGTAGTTATGTCGTAAAGTTTCAGCTCACAGCAGACGGACAGGAAATAGAAGGCGGGCTTATTGAGATTCCATTAACTGTAACGTCGGATGGATATTTTGATCCGACTCCAATTTCAGTGCCGGGTCCTGTTGCGACCGGTGAACCCTTGCCATTAACGACTACTCTTCCGGAAGAGCCAATCATGCGGGTTGGTGTACTTGATACAGAGGACGATACAATGATGGTTCGCGGTATTCAGGGAGGAATGAAGGCCATGAACAACGGCAAGCTCATTTGCACCTTTAAGCAGGGGGATGTCGCGGTTGTTAAATATTTGCGAGCTAATGGAGTTTATAAGATAAGCGGTCCGGGGTGCGTTAGTCAGTCGCCGGTTTGGTATGTGCTTGAAGCTGAAGATGGTATTGCTCCGCTGGAGATGACGGATTTCAGTCGTCCGATTGCTTGGTTAGCAGGGTCAAACGACAACAAATTTCGTGCTAAGTTGGAACTGCGTTATACGCCAAAGACTGACAAAGTCTGGGTCATAAATGAATTGCCGCTCGAACATTATTTATACGGAATCGCCGAAACATCGGATGTCAGTCCAATGGAATACCAGAAAGCTTTACTAACAGCAGCTCGTACATACGCTTTGTACCACGTGAATCGTAAAACCAAACACGCGGATGAATTCTTTTACGTGGATGCCAAATATGATCAGGTGTATCGCGGATATGGACAGGAAGCGCGAAGCCCGACAATCGTAGACGGGGTAAAACAAACTAAAGGATATATTGTGACTTACAATGGAGAGCTTGCTATAACTCCGTACTTCTCTCGTTCAGATGGTAGGACTCGCAACTGGACAGATGTTTGGGGTGGCAGTGGTTATCCTTGGCTTGTTGCAGTCCCTGTTCCGCATGATGTTGGTCAGACGATGTGGGGGCACGGCGTTGGTTTGTCAGCGCGCGGCGCTTTGTACATGGCTTCAAAGGATGCTGCTAAATACGATGAAATTTTAAAACATTTCTATCAAGGTGTAGAAATTCGTAAGGCTTATAAATAGAAAAATTGAATAACAAAATCCCCCTCTTGGGTTAAGAGGGGGTTGGGGGAGTTACTGTATTTCAGATAGATGATTGTGGAACTAACCCCTCCAACCTCCCCTTAAGACTGATCAATGGGAGGGCTTATTTTTTATTTGTTGGTTTTGCTTTAAGTGATGCCTCAGCTTGTGGAGCTATGTGAGTCTTTCGAAATTCTTCGACCAGCTCCATAATTGCTTTTGCAACCTCATTTGGGTGTGCAATCTCTTCAAATTCAAATCGTTGTTGTTGACCGGCTGTTTGAATATGTACGAATCCATAGTCAAGAATGTTATGGAGGAAGCCGCGGATTTCAGATGTTACATCTTGCACACGATGGAGACTGAGCTCAGATACCGTTCTCGCGAAAATTCCATTCTGCTCAATGTTTAAAATTCGTCTGTTTGTGAGGATCCAGGTGTCCAGGTAATAATCAATAAAACTTTGGAGCATGAACAGCCAGGCAAACAAAAAGAATATTGTCGCACCCATTACGAAAAAGACTGTGCGTATCGTATCGGCGAAAAAATCGGGTTTTGCGTATTTGACCACAAAGATCGCGGCAACCGGTAAAATCAAGACGATTATGAACGTTGCTGCCAGAGATAATAGAACAAGCCAATGGCGTCGCAGAACCAGAATGATTTTTTCATCAGGCGTTGCTCCGGGAAGTTTTTTTAGATCTAACATAGATTACGAATTACGAATGTGTACGAATATTACGAATTTGCTCTGTCATTTCGACCGGAACCCCGAAAGCTTTCGGGGTGTAGTGGAGAAATCTTTTAGAAAGATCTCTCCGCTCCGCATTCGCTTCGGTCGAGATGACAGGATTGTTTAGTAATTGGAAATTTTTACAGTGGTATCTGTGGTGCTGCGGGAATAATTCCGCCGAGATTTAGTGCAAGACTCCAGTCAACGGTTAGGAAGTAAATAAGTGATCCGACAATTACAGCGCCCGATACCAGTAAAAATACAACGCTTGATGTATAGGTGCCCGGACCGGCGATGCCAAAGCGGTAAAGCTGGAGAAGGCTTAAAAAAGACATGACTGCGTATATGCCGATGAGGACCAGCCAAGCGATGAGGAAATAAGATAGAGGAATCATATTTGGATAATGACGAATTACTAATGACTAATGTCAAATGTTGGTTGTGATTTAAGTGGATAACTCATACAATCGTCATTCGGATTTGGTCATTCGTCATTTTTATAGTAGTGGTGTTTGTCGTTCCGGAGGTTCTAATCCGAGATGTTTGTACGCAAGATATGTTGCCACTCTGCCGCGCGGTGTTCGATCTATCAAACCTTCTTGCAGCAAAAATGGTTCGATTACCTCTTCAAGCGTGGATTGATCTTCGGCCGTGGAAGCTGCGATAGTGGTAAGTCCAACCGGACCGCCGCCGAATTTTTCAATCATAGCACGAAGTATTCGGCGATCTGATTCATCCAGCCCGCGTGGATCGATTTCCAAACCAATGAGCGCGAGATCAACTGTTTCCGGAGAAAGTGTACCATCTGCGCGCACTTGAGCGTAGTCTCTGACTCTTTTAAGCAGTCGATTACCAACACGTGGTGTTCTTCTGGAGCGGGAGGCTATTATTCGCGCAGGCTCATCACCCAAAGCTACATTTAATATGCCGGCGCTGCGTTTAATGATAGAGGCCATTTCATCTACACCGTAAAAGTTCAAATGATAAATTGATCCAAAACGATCGCGCAACGGAGCTGATAAAAGTGACATTTTTGTTGTAGCACCAATTAGCGTGAAGCGTTTTAAATCCAATCTTAGAGTTCTAGCTGTTGGT
Organism: Patescibacteria group bacterium; assembly: GCA_018817245.1. GTDB lineage: Bacteria > Patescibacteriota > Patescibacteriia > 2-12-FULL-60-25 > 2-12-FULL-60-25 > JAHIUG01. The sequence continues at coordinate 4,355 of JAHIUG010000083.1, forward strand.
CCTTTTCCAATAATAATATCCAGAGCGTAGTCTTCCATGGCAGGATAGAGGACTTCTTCAATTGAGCGGTTCATGCGATGTATTTCGTCGATGAACAAAACATCACCTTCTTCTAAGTTTGTTAAAATCGCAGCTAAATCACCAACGCGTTCCAAGGCCGGACCACTTGTTACACGAATATTCGCATTCATCTCATTTCCAATAACATGAGCGAGTGTAGTTTTTCCCAAACCCGGCGGACCATAAAGAAGCACATGTTCACATGGTTCTTCGCGGCCTTTAGCAGCTTCCAGAAAGATTCTAAGATTTTCTTTTACTTTGGACTGGCCAATGAATTCGTTAAGAGACTTTGGTCGTAGCGAAGTTTCAAAAGCCTCCTCTGCTTCATCAGAATTTGTGCTTACTAATCGTTCTTGATCCTCCATATTGATGATACATTAGCGCAGCAGCATGCTTTAGCGCAAATTTTAATACTTGACTCTAATCGTTATTCTGCTAATGTTTGCTGCGGCACATTTCAACACATAGACAAGATTTTAGGAGGAGAGATGGCCCGTCTACGACACATCCTGCGAGCAGATCAGTTTGATCGGTTTTTCTTGGATCGCATGGAAGCTTTGACCAATCGGATTCGGATGGTTCGGAAAAGCACCAAGGGTGCGATTTGGCTCAAGAGCTTGTTCCCAGATCGTGCTGGTATGCTGTATTTCAAACAAGCATCAACCAGGACAAGGGTCTCATTCCAGAGAGCCTTACAGATGCTTGGAGTGGATATCATCAAAATCCTTGATGCAACCACTTCCTCAGAAATCAAAGGTGAATCTGATTGGGATTCGATCAGAACTCAATCTTCATACGTGGATGTCATCGTTATGCGTGTGAATGACAAGGGTTTTGCTGCACGCATGGCCGAGCATCTGGATGGCACCCCTCGACCCGTGCCTGTCATCAATGGCGGTTCAGGTCCGGATGAGCATCCCACGCAGGCTTTGCTGGACGACTACACGCTCCGTCGTTCTTTCAAAGAATACGGCGGTATCGATGGTATGACCATTGCGCTCGTCGGAGATCTCAAGCGCGGACGAACTGTACGTTCACTCGCTCAGCTTATGCAACACTATAAGGATGTGAAACTTCTTCTGGTTTCTCCACCTGAGTTTGCCATGGAGACCGACATCATCGAGTTTCTAGAGGATAAGGCAATTGCGTATCAAATCACTGATGAATTCGATCTGGCAGTGGAAGAGGCTGATGCTGTCTACCTGACTCGTATTCAGAAAGAGCATGATGCAGGCGGCGAGTCTGGCGGCGTGGACGTCTCTAGATTCTGCTTTACTGAACGGCATCTCAAGATTCTGAAACCGCAAGGCATTGTGATGCATCCTCTTCCTCGAGTAGAGGAGTTGGATTACAGATGTGATGCTGATCCGCGCGTCAAAATTTGGCGTCAAGAGCGTAACGGAATGTTTGTGCGAACCGCGCTTCTCTACCGCATCATGAGCGAGCAAAAGCTCGAGAAGAAGTGGAAAGGCGAATTGCCCAAACACATGCAGGATCCGCTGTGGGTTTTGCCTGAGATGGAATAGTTCTTTTTTCTCTAACGCAGGCTAAAGACCTCTGCTACAAAGACCGATTCACGTCGGTCTTTTTTTGTA
>JAHIUG010000084.1 GCA_018817245.1 Patescibacteria group bacterium
ATTTTTAAAAAAATGTTATGTGTTATGTGTTACGTGTTATGTGTTATGTGTTATGTGTTATGTGTTACGTGTTATGTGTTATGTGTTATGTGTTATGTGTTATGTGTTTATGAATGAGTAGTTATTGTATTCAATAGAACGTCTAAATGATTCAAATGAGTGTTCTTGATATCCATAACGATACAAACCAAACAATCGTTAGTCAAGGTAAAACTAAAAACGCACAACCGTGCGAAATTACGAATTACTAATTGTACGAATATGACGAATTGGTTAACGAATTACTACTAATCTCTAGAAATTAATAATTAGAAATTAGTTATTAACTTCCATAACCTGGAAACCATAACCCGAATGGAATTTATCTTTTGGGATCCAGGCTCTAGGTTACGTGTTCCAGAATACTATGGAATGAAGCTCTTAAAAACTCGCTTAACCGGATTGGATATCTTTGAAAAAAATCGCCCTCCTTTATTTTTTCCATCTGACCAGCTCCTTCTAATGTTGACTTCACTCTGACGTTCAGCCTCATGCCCCCAAAGTACCAACCCGACTGATGTGCTAAATGTAGGATCAAGCGCTAATTCCGGCATTGATGTTTGTACATTGGCGTAACCAACAGAACATGGTAAGTGTAGAATCCTTTTCCCTAACTCAACCATTCCCGGCAACTTTGCTCCACCGCCGGTTAACACAACACCAGCTGGCAGCATTCCCGATCGATCAATCTTTTTAAGTTCCTCTTCCACTTTTTCATATAACTCTTCGACTCGAGCCTCTATAATTTCACTAACATATTGCAACGATACGATTTCACCCTGATCAGCTCCAAAATCTTTAAGATCAATTTGATCACGACTATCCACTTCACTCGGGATAGAATGCCCATGAGATCGCTTTATATTTTCCGCAACATCCAGAGAGATTCTCAATCCAATGGCTATATCGGAAGTTATGTGATCCGCGCCAATCGGTAGTGTTGAGGCATAAAGCAATTCCCCGTCTTCATACACGGCCATGCCCGTAGTAGTGGATCCAATGATTAAAACGCAGACTCCAAGCTCCCTTTGCCTTGGTTGAGTAACTGATTCAGCTGCGGCAAGAGGCGCATAAACAAGCTCAGCAATATCCAATCCGGTTCGAAACACTGCTTTTGTTATATTCCTTATATGGCTCAATAAACCCTGAATAACCTGTACTTCCGCTTCCAAACGAATACCTTGCATTCCAATCGGGTCTTTTATTCCTCCCTGTCCATCAACTGAAAATTCGCGAGGTAAAACGTGTAAAATCTCTTGATTCGCCGGATTGATAAAAGCACGCGCTGATTCAAGCGCCCTAGCCACGTCTTCTGCTCGTATATCTCCGTCAGGACGTGAGACTCCAATAACACCCTTAGCCTCTTTAGAATTGATATGAGTGCCTCCTATGCCCACATATGCTTCCTGAATGGGAACGCCCACCAATCTCTCCGATTGTTCTAAAGCTCCGGATACTGAGCTAACAACATCTTCCAAAGAACTTATGCATCCTTTTGATATCCCACAGGATGGAATTTCTGTGACTCCTATTATATTCAAAACGCTGCGCTGATCATTACTAAAAGTAAGCTGGCCAATTGCCACGCGTACAGAGGAGCTTCCCAAATCAAGCCCTACGAGCAAACGCTCTTTCATATAAGATCTAACAGTTTAACAAAATACGGCCCCAAAATAATTAAGCCGATAATTACAGCAAAGATTGAGGCGATTAATACTGCGCCTGCCATTAAATCCTTAATGTCTTTTACGTACTGATGGAGTCGCGGTTTAAACAAATCCACCATGCGTTCAATCATGCTATTCACTAATTCTAGCACAAGAACCGCCCCTATAACCAGCAGCAGCGCGACTTTTTCAAAACGTGGAATCGGAAAAATCAATAAAAACGCTATTACAAGCAAACCAACTGCCAACTGAATACGAAAACTACGCTCTGTTTTAAAAGCTACAAGAATCCCGCGCCATGCGTGGGAAAAACTTATCAATAAAGATTTTAGTGGATTCATAGTTTATTCGGTGGTTTTTGTTTTTGGTATTCGGAAGTTGGAAATTGGAACTTATTCCTGTTTCCTTCATTAGTAATTCGTTATTAGTAATTAGTAATTTTCCTCACAACACTTTCTTGCAGTCCGAACATCCGTTTTTCTTTTGCCTTTGTATCATGGTCATAACCCAGAAGATGAAGTGTCCCATGTGAAATTAAACGTACAAGTTCTTCAGTAAACGGTATCTCGCGATCCTCAACGTCCCGCTTAACATAATCTGATGCAACCATTATATCTCCCCAATCAACAGAGTTCTGCGGAAATGATGCGTCTGCGGAAAATGCCAGCACATTCGTCGATCCTTTTATCTTCCTATAGCACTGATTCAATTCTTCCATCTCTTGTTCGCCCACAAACCGTATTGATAATGAACCGCGCTCTATACGACGAGCTGCCGTGAAAGTCTTGCGCACAGCCTTTTTGATCTGATCTTCCTTGATCACACGCGGTACTTTTCCGGAAATGTTAATGATCATGATGCTGTAGTTGGCGTTGCCGAAGGTTCAAAAGGCAAAGGCGTTCCGGGTTCTGGCAACATGATTTCCGGCATTCCACTTAATACCAGCGAATTCAACATCATAGAATAAGTGGTCCTGAAATTAATGAACGGTTGTTCATTCAATTCATACGTCATTACAAATATATTATCCTCCCAAGGAATATACGTGGTTAAAAGATTAGTCCCGACAATTCCTTCGTAACCTCCCTTGGAACGAAACGGTATAACTTGAGTCGCAGTCACATCCGGGTTCTCAGCCAAATACCACTCAAGTATAGACTTTTTGTTTGGATTCTCTTTAATCGCGACCGTGAACAACTCACCGTGCTGAGTATCGATTGTAGCTTGAGTGCCTTGTGCGGCGTTAAATGTTATTACCCAAGATGTCGGAATGCTCAAAACCCATCCAACCGGAGCGGTAATAATCTTTACCAACGCGGAATCCAAAAGTTTTACCGGAGCGGTTCCTGCGGGATTATAAAGATGGAACACCTCATTGCCGTCCAAAAATCCATCTGCGTCAGTGTCAGGACTCTTTGAGTTGGTTCCATATAAAACTTCTTCCAAATCAGACAGTCCGTCAGAATCCGTGTCCAAACCGGCTGGCGGTAATTCCGGTCTAGTCGGAACAACTGCGATTTGAGTTTTAACCAATGCGCTCGCTTCGTCACTCGCATCCGACTCCCCCGCTTCATTGATAGCTCGAATACGATAAGTATAAGTGGCGCCAGATTCAACAGAAAGATCTAAAAAAGAAGTGCTGTTTGGAGGCAAGCTCGTGAGAGAAGAAAAATTCCCATCTCCGTCGTGTCTCTCTACGCGAAAACCCGATTCGTTTGCCGCAGCATCAGTCCATCTCAAAGAGACGCTCTGTGAATTTGTTGATGTGGCACTAACGTCAAATGGAGCGCTGGGAGCTTCAACAGAAGGAGTTTCTACCACAACAGCGGCCGGTGTCGGGACTGAGGCCGGGAAGAGCAATGAGCGATTGAAATAAACAAAACCGCCACCAATGGCAATCAATAAAAATACCGCAACTAATATTATTGGCAGCTTGCTTCTCTTTGGCGCGCCGGGCATGGCAACCGGAGCAACCTTCACCTCCTGCTTCTTTTTCTCCTCAACCGGCATTTGAAGACCGGCTCCGTAAAATTCAGTGGGGATTGTTGTGATATTCAACTCCACTTCTTTATCAGGCAGCGCCGGTGCGGCTGTCTCTTCTTTTTTGGATGGTTGATCAGTCATATTTTTAATGTTTTTGTCATCTCGGCCAATGCGGAGATATCTTCCGAACCTGTCATCTCGACCAACGCGGAGAGATCTCGTTCGAAAAAATTTCTCTGCCTGCCGGCAGGCAGATCCGCTCCGCCCAGAAAGCTTTCTGGGCTCCGGTCGAAATGACAGGCAAGAAGCGTCTACGGCAGTATGTTCATATTCTGAATTATGTAATCGTAAATCGACGGAAAATCATAAGTAGTGGCTCCGTTTGTCATATAACGCACTACAACAACGGATGTATCTACTACAAGATATGTGGTCAGACCGTCCAAGGATTGTTGTGAGTCATATCCCGCTTTTGTTGTAAGAGTGGCCATACTTTCAGGATCAACAGTTGGCTCATTTACGGATAACCAAGCGCCAAACGGCATGCCCGCCGGCTTTGGACTGAAGTGGAAAGAAAGATTTGTAAGTGTTCCTGTGTCCACCCTGTAGTCACCGGGAGCTGTGGCATCCAGACCCAAGGTCCAGCTTGCCGGCAAAAGTACGCTCCAAATATTTCCAATTGTTGCCATGCGAAAACGTACAGAGTCAGCCAAACGAGTGCCTGCCATTGCCGGGTCATAACCATTTTGCACTTCTGACGCATCCTGAAATCCATCACCATCGCTGTCAGCCAAACTTACATTTGTGCCAAAAACATTTTCTTCTGCGTCTGTTAAACCGTCATTATCCGTGTCTTGTGCCGCAACAGGCTGAACTATTATTGGTGGTGTTGGCGCGATTGCCTGAGGTGGAGGTAATTCAACTCCTTCTGGCGGCTGCGTTACAGGCTCTTCTTCCAACACAGGCGGTTCTTCGATAATCATTTCTTCTTCAACTGGGGCCACGATCGCCGGTGCCTCCGGTGCTCCCGGTTTAATCAACAAATACCAAGCAGCTGTTCCGGCTGCCACCAAAACAACCACTACTGCCAACACTATGATTAGCGGTTTAAATATTGAGCTCTTTAGCGCAACCTCTGTAGCTGATTCGGTAGATGGTTTTTCTTTTGGTTCTATATCCAAATCCCCAAAAATATCTTCAGGCTCTTTACCCCCTTTATTTTCAAAGGGAGATTCGACCGCCGGCTCCGGAGCCTCTTCCGACTTCGGCGGCTCACTCACCTTTGTTTCAACAGAAGGCGGCCTCGGCGGTACTGGTGGGGGTGTTGGCGGCGTCGGCTTTGGCGACGTTGTTGGTTCTACTGGCAGATTTGATGGAGCATCGTCAAACATATTTTTAGAAGCTGGAAGTTAAAAGTTAGAAGTTAGAAGTTAATTTATCACATGTTACTTGTTATGTGCTATGTGTTACGTGTTTTTATTGTTGCGGAGCTCCACCTGGCCAATTGGCACGCTCAATCTCTACCTTCACAGTTTCATCTCCCTCAGCCCATGCTTCTTCAGTAGGAGTGGATTCAAGCGATCGCGTTCCCGGCACAGTCTCTACAACCGGCGAGCGGCTCAATCCCCCATCTGGTCCTAATCCTACCATAGCTCGTTTGCGCAAGATAAGTACACCAACAAAAATGATCGCGGCTACAAGCAAGGCGAGAATGAAATAATAGATGAGGTTTCGTCGTTCCATATTTTTTAGAAGTTTGCCTTAGACCATGGGATATATTTTACGCCCTGACATTTTGCTCCATCAAATTTAGCTTTACATTTATCATTTGTGAAGTCTTTATCACACACATGATACAATTCATCGCCCTTCGCGCAATACAGGATATCATTTGTATCATCTTTATTCGCGTCCCACCAATGTACACCCTGGAATGACCATTCATAACTAGCTGTTCCAACAGTTTCATCCTTACGTCCTTCGCGCAAAACATTTTGAAGCTTAACAGCACCATCTTTCGGATTAAGATCTGCAATATGCCAGAACTTACAATCTTTTGGCGAATTCGGATCGCCGCATGCGGATTTCAAATCTTTAGCATCAATTTCAAATAACTTGCTGTTTGTAGATACTACCGCGCTGTAGCCTTGGCCTACGCTATACTTCCCAACACCTGTGAGCTTCAGATGAGTCTCGAGAAGATTTTTTGTATCGTTAAACTCTGGATAAATTGACTTTGTATAGGTGCTCTTACTATCCCACAACCCCCACAGCATACGAATCGGTTGATTCTGATTTCCGTAAGGTGAATATCTGAAATATGTTGTAAGCGGGCCGGAAGTATAGAAGTCACAGGTATCCCAGAAGGTTTTATCGCATGTACTCCAACAAAATCCTGATGTACAGTCACTGTTTTTTGTACAATTTTTTCCACTATCACTGCCCCCAACGCAAGAGGATATAGTTATATCGGTTTGAATTCCTTGCTGACAGAAAGCGTATTCTGCAAGAGTTAGCTTCGGTCCTAAACGTTTCAAGCAGTCCTCTTTACCTTCCACAGGACAACCATTATAAAAACTCATAAGAGGGCCATAACCACCAACCTTATCACCTGCATTATGCAGACAAATGGTTTGGGCATATGGAAATTTATTGAGATTCGACTGCCCCTTCAAAACATTCGACCATGTAATATCGCGCGCGCATTGATGTATCTCCCCTGGTCGCTCATCGTAACTACAAATCGATGCAGTGTAATCTTGAGGGAATTTTGGATTTGGTATGCATTGAGCAAACCGAGCATCTTGGCATTCATTATTATTATTACACACATCAGTAGTCTCAAAAGTATATTCTGCGTATTGCATCCAACATACTTTTGTTTCAGTTACACCCTGTTTGCACCATGTTTTTATTATGTTTTTATCATCCTTATATCTATCTTTGCATTCTTGATCGCTGCTACAATTTTTGGAATCCTGGGAAACATAGTCAGAGACAGTCTCATAACAATACCCATTAGAACAGTATGAATTTTTCAACTTCGGACTGTTCAATGGACAGTCGACTCTACTACTACAACCTTTACCAACGTTAACCCCACTATTGCAATAGTTTATATCATTAACATTCGCCACCGTATAACCGGTCGGCAAAACCAAGTGATTCGCATTGCCGCCCCAAATCGCCTGCAAATCCAAATTATTCGGATCCATGCCCGGTGTTTTCCAAGGCACCTTCCAAAACACGGAATAATAAGCTTCACCCACTCCGGGACGCGGGAAGATGAAAATGCGGCCGTCTTTTTGTTGGCTTGTCTTTTCGTTAAAGTTGCTTACTGAAAAAAGAGGTGTTGTGTGCGGCCAATAGCCTCCGCGCTTTCCTTCATCCACCTCAACTTGCACAGTCCACTTTGGATAAAATGCGCCACCGCAGCTCGGTCTGTTATCCTTTCCGGTACACGGATTATCATTGTATTTATCAATCACCAGTTTGTATTGCGAACATTCTGCGCGGTCATTAAGACCTGTAAGTTTGTATTTTCCATCGCCATCTGTAGCAACCTGTTTCACTAACACACCTTTGTAGAACAAAGATACGCGAGCGAAAGGAACAACCTGATTATAAACCGCATCCACAATCTGACCCTCGATCACTCCAAGACCAGCTTCATCGCTGCAACGTCCACATCCATTAAACGTACAAGATTTATTACAAGTAACAATCTCCGGATCTTTGCCTGTCACAATACCAACGCCTTCTTCCGAACCCTTTTCTCTAACACACTTCCAAAAATCTGCAGATGACACCGGGTTGTCCGGATAAACCATATGATGTTTTGAAAGCTTATCTTGATCTACAAAACAATAAACGCCAGCACAATTATTCAGCATTTCAACTTCATAACGCTTCTTTCCAGCCAATTCCGTGCAAGGCACATTTACTGTTTCCTTCATCTTTGGATCTAATGCAACCATCCTTGGCGCAGCTCCGTTGTTTGAAAAATCATAACCAAGTGAAGGACATGTAATATTATCTTCTTTTGTAATCAAGCACGGCGACTGCATGCAATCTGCATTCAAATATTCGCACAGAAATTCAAGTTTCCCGGAATACGGACAGGGATCAAACTGATCCGGAATATTATCCGCGACCACTGTGCCATCACACTGCTCCGGTCCGTTCTTAATTTGATCACCGCAAAAACCTCCGGATGAAGCAACGAATTTGCATTGTATGCTGCAGGAGTTACAAGTTGAGCTGTAATCAGCAGAACATGTTACTTTGCCATTATCTCCACCATTATCACATTCTTCAACGTTGATATAAGGTTTTCCATCTCCACAAACATTTTTCTTACACTCTGATGTACAAGCTTTGGTGTCGCCGTTATCTTTGCCATTATCACATGCTTCTGCAGGTTCTTGAATAATTCCATCGCCGCAAAATCCTATAACCTTACAAGCTGACCAAGATGTAGTTTGATTTTCTAAATCCTCAAAACTACAAGATGTCTCACTACATGTTCGAACGTGAGCAGTTGGGAATGAAACACACGAACCAGTGATACCTCCCAAAGAACATTGATCATCACCAGTACATTTAGTTACAAAATCTTGGACCGAACGACACTGCGTCTTTCCGCCTGGCTCACCAACACAATCCAGACTAGATTGACAAATCTTATAATCCGATGGTTTATGATTCGTTGATGAATAGTTTAACGTAACACATTGCTTCAACGACGTTACGCATTTATCAATCTTTATTTCAGCACAAGGTTGCAAAACATCCGGACTGACCGCACAAACACCATTCTCACCGCAATCCTCGTTCGAACTGCACGGCTTATCCTTACCCGTGCCTGACTTACAAATTGCCAGTTCTGTTGTTTCACTCTGCCCATCACATTCTTCCGGCGTGGTAATGATATTGTCCCCGCAGTATGGTGCCTTACCCTTACAATCCAAGCTGCAACTTTGATTCACATTACAGTTTTTTCCGCAGTATTCGCCGTTAGCTCCGCCGTTATCGCAAACTTCTCCCGGAGAAATTAACTTATCTCCGCAATAAGCCGCGTAACCGTTGCAAGTCAAATTACAATGACCGTATGTGCCATTTAATTGGCCGTCATCGCAAGTTTCACCCGACTTCACGCAAGCGCCATCCGGAATGTTTCCGCCGTTACCTTTACATTGATCATCTGAATCACAACCCAAATTATTTCTAACCCCGCCAAAACACACATAATCAATTCTTCCGTTCCCGCACATAGCTCCTAAATCGCACTTACTAATATTTGGATCATCAACCCACTCCTTGCAATCGCTGCAGACCTGAACCTTCAAACCCTCTTCGCCTGGAGCTTTTGGATCGTAATCACAAGATGTAATTTGTGTTTGACCTAATTCACACTTTTCGCTGGCTGTGCATGAAGCCTTATCACCTGGACAATCTGAGTCCTTGGAACAAGGATTGCCGTCATTCGTACCACCTAAACAGGCAGGACCGATTACTCCATCTCCACACGTTCCACTCAGACCATAGAATTGATTTTCACAAACATCTTGATAAACAAATTTTCCGCCAACTACTTTGCA
>JAHIUG010000085.1 GCA_018817245.1 Patescibacteria group bacterium
CTTACAGCATAACGAAAATTTTCAACTTCGATTACAGCTTTGGCAGCATCCTTTACCTTGTAATAAATAACCGCATTGATTTGAGTGGAGATGTTGTCTTTTGTGATAGCTTCCTGGTTGGGAACATCAACAGCTTTAACTCGTATATCAACTTTTTGCATTGATTCTATAATCGGCAAAATTATGCGCCAACCCGGCTGTTTGATACTTACGAATTTACCCAAACGGAACTTAACGCCGCGCTGGTATTGATTTACCTGGCGAATGGAAATGAGCAGAATAAAGATGATTACTGGCAAAAGGTAGCTAAAAATCCACATATATTTTTTAGAAGCTTGAAGCTAGAAGCTTGAAGCTAGAAGTTAGTAATTAGGTTCACACTGAGCTTAGCGCGATAATGTGTGAAAAGTCAAAGGTTTTGGAACAACTCTTCAAACACATTTTTTGCCTCTTGTTTTTGGATCAGTATCTTTTCGAGCGCTGTAATTACGGGAAGATCGGATGTTTTTCCTTCCAATAATGCCCAAAGAGATGGAAAAGCCATACAGCCCTCACTTGTTTTGGGGTAAGTATTGGTTTTTGCTAAATTGCGCCCAAGTGTTTGATTTCCGGAAAGTTTGCTAAATCCGGTTGCGATCAAATCTCCTATTCCTGCCAAGCTGAGCGCGGTTTTAGGATCACTGCCCAGTTTTGAGATTATAGATTGCATTTCTGAAATCGAACTTGCGACTAGCCAGCCCTTGCGGTTGTTACACCACCCTAATCCGTAAGCGATTCCGAGAGCGATTGCGTAAACATTTTTTAGAACGCCTGCTATTGCTGTTCCGTGAACATCGTTTGAATATTGTAATTTGATTTTTGATTGTAAAAATAGATTTGCGAGCGTTTTAAAATCTTGTTCTGACATGGTTGCTATTACTGCAGCGCTTCCTTGGTTGCACGCAATTTCTTTAGCAAGCATTGGTCCGTGCATTAGTGCGAACGGCTGATTGTTCGGCAGTGCATCTTTAAGGAGCTCATCAACAAAGAAGTTGGTTTGAGCTTCTATGCTCTTTGAAACTGAAACTATAATTGTTTCCGGTTTTAAAAAATCGAGGAGCGGCTTAATCGAGCTTCTTAAAAAGTGAGTTTGCAAACAAAAGAAAATCATATCAGCTTGCGGCACAATATCCTCGAGCGCTTTTTGGTCTGGCACAACAACCGGATTAATATCCCACATGGCCACACAATATTCTTCCTTAATTAAGCTTCGGATAGCGCCACCAATATTTCCTGCACCAATAAATACTATATTCATAGACTGATAGTTTGACTTTTATGGAGTTTTTTGACAACATCTCGCGTGAGGAGGAGGAAATGATTGGAGAAAAGCTCTTTTTACTATATGCGTTTCCGTGTGCGCGCATCAGGCTTGTACGCAGGCAGATTGATGAGGATCGCTATTTTCAACTGACTGCAGCGCTGCAGACTGAGAGACCGCGCCGACGTTTGCTCAAGTTTTGTTTTCCGCATGCTTTCAAAGCTTTGCGTGAGCTGGCTCGTGCAAATAGCAGGCTAGATCCGTGGAGCTTAAAAAATGTTCAAGCTCTGTGGCGCGAGAATCACCAAAAAGATGGTGGAATCTGTGCTGTGTCACTCATTGCCGTTTCGGACAAAGTGCCTTTAAGTAATCCCTATTCTTATGATCTGCAGCCGGGTGATCGCGTCTACATTCACATGCGTTGCATAATTGAAAAGGTGGACTGATAGAAGTCGTTGAAAGGAGGTGAGATATTGCTCCACGTATTGTTACAGATATGGGGAGGTGGATTCTACCTTCTCAACAAGATCTTTTTCTCATGTGCTGAAAGAAGCGCAGGCGAATCTAAACGAGTCTGGCGAGTAAGATCGTGGATAGTCTATCTTCTGGGATTGCCCGCTTGGGTCGTTATCCTGGTTGGTGAAAGAAACTGGATGGCTGCATCTGTAGAAGCTGGTGGTGCGACTTCTATGATTCTGGGTCTGGTGATTGCAAGACGCGGTTTGGGAAAAGTACCCAAATGGCTGGATTATATTGCTAGAGCTGCAGCAGTCCTTGGCATTGCATATAGTCTCTATGACCTTGGCGGCCTCACTGCTATTACTCAGTTGTTTGAGCTTGGTATTGTTGTGGGGTTCTTGGTTGGCACGTACCTTTTAGCAAAACAAAAACCCTCAGGATATCCGTGGTTTATGCTGATGAATCTTTCAAATGCAGTTTTAATGGCTTTGGAAGGATATCCATGGCTGACCATGCAGCAAATCTTTTCGTTCTGTTTCGTTCTAGATGCATTCCTCATGCAGAGGGAAAAAGCGCGCAAAGCTTCTCAGGATTTGTAACTCCAAACTCACTGATCACTTCGGTGAGTTTTTTAATTAAAAAACCCAGAGAGCGATCAAAGATTGATGCATCCGGGCTATGAGTTTTTAGAAAGTTTGTTTGCGAGCTTGGAGTACGATGATAATTGTAACAGTTCCGTTTCCAATGATGCCGTTGGCAATCGGGTGTGCCAGAGCGATCCAGCGGAATGATTCGTGCGTTACGATTGCCACGATCATGCAGCTGTAAGAGATCAGAGACAGATACCAAGGCAGTCCTTTTTCGCGCAGTTTGTGTGTGAGCAGACCGTGTATGGTTGGGACGAATGAAACTAAGTATACAGCTTGAAGGCTGAGATTAGCGATATCAGCATCGCCCGAAGCTTTCCACATCACACCAATAGCTACTGCAAGACTGAAACAAATTATTTCAAGCTTGCCGACTTTTGCGAATTTTCCCTTCACAATTGAATAAAGAAATATCGACGTCATGCCGGTTGCAGCCAACAGTGTGATTAATGATTGCCAAAGACTTTCTCGTACAACTGCAAAGTAGCTTATGGCATTCATTACTCCGATGATTGACCAAATGAACCAAGTTGCTGGATTTGGGACAGAGTCTCCTTTTACAACCTGTCTGAAATATATGATTATTACTGCAATAATCAAGGCGCTCGCCAGAATTGAAAAGAGCTGACTCACTGCAATCCTCCTTTCGTACGGATTTGAAGTCAGCTATATACAAACAAAAATCAGCGCTTTTGTCAAGA
>JAHIUG010000086.1 GCA_018817245.1 Patescibacteria group bacterium
CGTAGATTGTTAAACGTAGATCGTTAATCGTAGATTGTTAAACATTGGAGGCATGACGATTCACAAATGGCGTCTAAGATTAAGCGATTACTGTGTATCGTAAATCTGAAATCGAATAATATATGCTTTTTACATTTCCATTGAAAATAAGCGCGCCAACAGAAAGTTCTCTATCGAGACATTTCTGTTGGTGTTAAGGTTGTTTTACGTAAGATGGATACTGATCAATGTTTTTATGATTTTATATTCGGTCACATTTTATTAAAAGTCCGTATCAAATATCCGAAAACCAACAGAAAGTTCTCTATCGAGACATTTTGGTGGGTTTCGTGGTTCGTTCTTTCGACCTGTGGAATTACGAAGTGTTCAACATTTAACGTTAAACGTAAAATGTTAAGCGATCCACGTTTACCGTTCAACATTCAACGTATTTCGTGTACTGTATTGGTATGAAAAAATCACTTTTTTATTTTATTCTGGTACTCGCAATCGTCATTCCAACATTTTCAGCATCCGAAATCTCGGCTCTGGAGTGCACTGGCAACAATCATCTGCTTAGCATACAAGTTTTTTCCGAAGCTGATCCTGTTAATGACGCACAGGTCAGATTTTATTATGATCCGCAACGAGAACGAATGGCAGACAATCTTTTGACTCCGTGGATTGAAGACGCTGATGTAACAACCGATGCTGGCGGCAACGCATCTTTAGCTCTAGCTGAAGATACATACTACGTGCGGATTATTGCCAATAATCATTTTATTCTGGAAACAACAACCATAATGCCTACTGATGGCACATGTGGCACTGCGACTTATTTCTTAACCCCTACAATCAGTTCAAGTGAATTCGATCCTGCGCGCACTCAGGTCACGGTCGCTCCAAGCAGTATTCCGGCAGATGGTAAAACAACTTCAACTTTAACACTACAAACATTTAATCGTTATGGAAGTGTTGTTCCAAACTTGAGTGTGGATTTGGACTTCACTCTGAACGGACTCCAAGTCACTCATCTTGCAACATCAACAAACAGAGTTGGAAAAGCCAGCTTTGCTATCACAGGCACTGTCCATGGTCAGGCGATTCTCAGAGTCAAGATTGAAAATCAAATCATTAGAACAGCAACACTAACGTTAACCGATCCAACTGCGACAACAACTCGCGTGGCTCCGATAACATTTTCCAGCACACGATCCAAAGCTTTTGTCAGCGGCTCACCCGCTAATCCGGATGGAACAACAGCTATTACACTAAATGTTTTTGTTAAAGATTCTGATGATGCCCCAATTGTCGGAAGTGTTGTGAATCTACGATCTGCACTTCCCAATCTTGTGGTATCGCCCAACTACGCTCTAACTGATGCTGATGGATACGCACTTTTAAATCTAACCAGCTCAACCGGAAGCAGCGGACTTTTAACTATAATGGCGGATGGGCAGGCATTAAACGATAGACCCCGGATCACATTCAGACAGAGCGAAATTAAGGACGGTTCTGCTGTCGAAAAATTAATTAAATTAAAAGATGACGGCGATCCAGATACTCAAGCCGACACAACTGTTTATTATGTAGGTAGAGACGGTATGCGTCATCCGTTTATGTATGAAAGAATTTTTTTTAGCTGGTACGCAAATTATGAGAATATTCAAATTGTCAGCCCCGAACAATTAACCGGATATGCGTTAGGAAAACCGGTGCCTTATCGCCCAGGTAGCCGACTAATAAAATTCACATCAGTACCAAAGGTTTATGCTGTGGAAAAACCAAATGTTTTGCGTTGGGTTACAACCCCGCAACTAGCTGCAGATCTTTATGGCGCGAATTGGACGCAACAAATTGATGATGTGCAGGAAAGTTTGTTCTATTTATATTCATGGGGTGCAGACATCACCCAAATCGCAGACTACAATTCCACTGAACAAACAATGAGCGCGCTTTCTGTTGATGATGTGCTTTAATCTTTCGCAACTCAAAGTGGTTTTTCCGCAAAACAAAATCCCCGCTATCGGGGATTTTGTTACCACTTCCTCGCTCCTCTTTTTTTACAATCGTCTAATAACTACCGACTCACCTCTATGGTCGCGCTCAATTGAGCGAACGGTGCTGATATAGTAATCCGATCATAAGCATCTTTTTGCACATAGTACCCGGTTCCGTTTGTAGACGCACTCGTCGGGTCTGTGGGAAGTTCCAAAACATATCGTTCCTCAAAAGTTACCGCGCTCAAATCAATCAACCCGGAACAGCTGCTTGCGTCAGTCTGACAAATTTCCGTATCTACCGATGTTATTGCAGATGGAAGAATGCCATCATTATCAATGGTGTACTGATGAATGGCGTTAATAATCGTATTAACGTCACTATACCGCTGAGCATTATTTGCCTGTGCAATATTTCGGGCTGGATTGATTGCAATCAAAACTATTGAAGCTAAAATTATGATTATTGTAATCACAAGCAACAACTCAATTAATGTGAAGCCTTGATTATTACCTAGTCTTAATTTACTAAACATACTGTTCGATAAATAGTATATCACAACTTATACAGTTCTTGTCTATTTTTTTACAAACTTTTTTTAAATAATATTCTAATCCAGTTGCACTTTTAAAAAACAAAACCCCGGAGTAAACCGAGGCTCTGAATCTGGTACGCGCGCCTGGACTCGAACCAGGAACCATCTGTGTATAAGACAGACGCTCTACCATTGAGCTACACGCGCTTATAATTCGTAACCCCAATTTTTTACACCCTTTTTCATAAAAGAGCAAGGACGTATATTGACAAATCTCGTTAATTGTTATAAGACTGTCACTAGCAGTGAAAGGAGACACGCGTGACTATTGTTCAACAATCCGAGAGCACTGAAATCCCTTCTGACGTAACTGACCTACACCCCTTCATTTTAGCTGCCCCTTACTTCGGTCAGATACTTCATTACATCCACGAGGATGACAGAAAGCTCAATCGTCCACGCCCTCTACTGAAAAAAGAGTCGGCCGTGAGGGCGCTCCTGACCCTTTACTGCGTGGAACCTGCTGCATTCAGGGTTGCTGGAGACTTGAATGAGCTCGATCTCAAAACAATCCTTCACTCCATGGATAGAATACGGGAGATGGCATATATGCCGTTCGGTAAAACAGATCATGACGACCTCGTATTTGTTTGGTCGCTAGTTCAAACGGCTTTCCGAAACATCATTGGCATAAGGTTCTTTAAGCGCATTGGGCTAGAAGGATGTATTTCAGGAGCAAGGCCGAACTCGCAAGTCATGCTCTTGGCTCGAGCATTCACATATATGGCACTCGCCATATGCGTTCATCGTTAACCAACGCTCGGACCGAAAACCGCCCTGTCACTAGATGGGGCATTTTTTTCACATATCAATCAAAAATTCTAAAAACCAAATACTAAATACTGTATACTGTATACTAAATCTACATTTATGATTCACAACTGGACAATCAAACAGAATGATCTTGGCACGCGCCTGGATGTTTTTTTAACTTCTCAATTAGACAACATTACAAGAAGCACTATTTCAAAACTTTTAAAAAGAGGGGCTGCTACAGTAAATGGAAAACCCGCGACAGTACATCGCTTTTTAAAAGTTGGTGACAAGGTGGAGTTTGAGGACGAAGCCGAGCTGAAAAGCCAAAGGGCCGAAGGGCCGAAGGGCAAAGCAAAACCAATTGCGAAAGTTGAGATCTTACATGAAACAGATGAGTGGGTGGTTATTAACAAGCCGAGCGGATTAATTGTTCACCCGGACAATACGCACAAAACAAATACACTCGTAGATTTTCTGTTAGAGAAATATCCGAGCATGGCTAAGGTCGGCGAAGACCCATCTCGCCCCGGCATAATGCACCGCTTGGACAAGGAGGTGAGCGGCTTAATGGTTATAGCAAAAACTGAAGACGCGTTCGATAGTTTAAAACGTCAGTTTGCTGAACACTCAGTTGATAAAAAATATCATGCGTTGGTTTATGGAAAAATAATTGGTGATGAAGGTGACATTAAATTTCGTATTGCGAGATCAAAGAGCAAAGCACGAATGGCCGCTCGTCCAGTACATGAAGAAGAGGGACGCGCCGCGTGGACAAACTATAAAGTTCTCAAAAGATTTTCAAACGCCTCACTTTTAGAGCTCCAAATCTTAACGGGCCGCACTCACCAAATTCGCGCCCATCTCTTAGCGCTCGGCCATCCTGTAATCGGCGATCCTCTATACAAGATTCGAAAATCAGGACACGTGATTGATACACCCCGACTTATGCTGCAGGCTGTTGAACTCTCATTCAACGATCCTAAATCCGGAGAACGTAAAAAGTTTGAGCTTGCACTGGATTCCTCATTTAAAAAAGTCGCAAAAAGCTTAAAGGGCACCAAAGCCGAATGGCAAATAGAACAAGAATCGAAAAATAGTAATTAGTAATTAGAAATTAAAACTCACCATGCCTCCTCCCATCTTCATCATCACAGGCGCATCCGGTTCTGGTAAATCATCCATAACCGATAGCATTATTAAGCGCAAAAGCTTGCCGGTAGTAAAATTCAAAACTTGCACAACGCGCCTCAAACGACCAAACGAACGCCACGGTCGCGATTATTGGTTTTTAACAAGGCAGGAATTCGAACGCCAGATAAAAGGAAATAATCTTTATGAATGGGCTGATGTATATGGACAATATTACGGTTCTTCCAAAATCGAGATGCAACGCCTGCTTAAAGGAAATAAACCAATATTAATGCTTACAAACGTTCAAGGCGCAAAAACTTTAAAAAAAGCGTTGCCACAAGCTATTACGATCTACATTGACGCTCCGGTATCCGATTTAAAGCGCCGTTTAATCAAACGAGGCGCTGAGATGAACGACATGAAAAAGCGTTTAGCAACCATTCCGAAAGAGGCGCCCTATAAAGAAAAGGCTGATTTTGTGGTAAAAAATAAGGACGGCCAGCTAATACAAGCTGTGAATATAGTCGTTGGAATAATCCGCCAGACTATTGCCAAGACTTGACGAAAAAACTGTATTCCGCTAATATTCGGCCATATTAAACCTAATTTCGAATCTCGATTTTCGAATTTCGTACTTAATTGAATCAGTGTAAACTTCCCTTAATACGACATCCGACCTTCTACATTCGATATACGAAACTTATGGCACAAAGCACTAAATTTGAAATCTCCCCGCAAGACGTGCAAACAGGCATGGTTATTCGAATACACCAAAAAATTAAGGATGTAACATCTAAGGGCGAAGAAAAAGAACGTATCCAGATGTTCGAAGGAACTGTGCTCAAGGTACATGGCTCAGGCGTTCGCAGAACCATGACAGTGCGCAAGGTTTCAGGCGGGATCGGCGTGGAAAAAATCTTTCCGCTCGCTTTACCCGCAATTGAAAAAATCGATCTGATAAAACAACTGAAAGCACGCCATAAAGTTATAAGCTTTATTCGAACAACTAAAAAGCGCTTAAAGGAAATTCAGCCAAAAGTTAAATCAAATCCAATGAAAGCGGAAAAACCAGTTAAAGAACAACCGATTGTTCCTACATCTGAAGATGCAATCAAAGAAGAAGCTCCGATGAGCGAACAAACTTCTGAAGTTGAGACATTAAAGGAAGCTGAAGAACAGAAATCGGAAGTTCCAGAAGAAACTCCTGCGGCATAATGAAAAAACTTAAATCCCCCGATGAACGGGGGATTTTTGATTGAAGCGCCAGCTAGCCTCCCAATCTCTTATCTACATCAATTGATCTTGTCGAATCTTTTATCACCTCAAGCGCCAAATCCCAATGACTCTCAACTGGTTCTCCAAAAGTGTAGTTTTCATAAAACGCCTCGCTCACATCATCAACATAAGTATTCCAATTATCACCAAACCAACCGCGCGCCACATCCTCAGTCTTGGCCCAACGCAGCGTTCCTCCGCGAGTGACAATGTACGTCTTCACGTCTGTTTGAAACTTGATCATACGCGTGCCGGGACGATATGTGACATTCCCCCCAATCGGAACGAGAGACATTTGATCAATCGGGACAATCTTTACATCGGCAAAATCTTGATACCAAGTGAAATAAGTTTTTTCGTTTGGAAAGACATAGCGCTTTCCATCTGAAGCGTAATAATAAACAGCCGTGTCACTCAGCGTATCAACGTTGCTGTCATCCGGTATCTTTATGAGATCACCTGTTTGCAAGGATATGGATAATCCGCCGGAAAAAGTAATTTTAATAGTGTGCTCGATCAGAACGTCATCCACAACGGCAGTAAAAGTAGCTACACCATCTTTAAGAGAAAATACCCGAAAATAAGCTTTGCCAAAAAGATTGGTAACATCACTCTCAACACGAATTTCATCCTTGCTCCCGCGTGATGAAATGAGCGTGACCTTTTTTCCAACCATAGGCATCAAATTCGAATTTTTTACTATCACGCTAATGCGCGCATTATCAATTCCATCAGCCTTCAATTCCGTTTGATCAGCACCCAAAACCGAATTATGAGTATCAGCAACAATCTGAGCCGAAACATAAAACGGTATTAGCGCCACGGCACAAATCAATGCGATAAAAGTTTTTTTCATATTATTACTGCTATCGCCGAATCACGTACACCATACAAATCTAAAGACTGTCATCCACGACTAATGCATTACCCATCTCCGCCTGTTTGTTGTATCCGGTTGCATCTGCGATTTCTGATCCGAACGAATAGTTGATATAGAAGGCATCAGAGATGTCATCAATCTGTTTGTTCCATGTTGCTCCGTACATATTAATGGCGACAGTCTCGGTTTTAACCCAGCGCAGCACTCCTCCTTTGGCCACAGCATATACTTTTGGATCAGTAGTGAATTTCACCATTTTTACGCCCGGGCGATAAGTCACGTTCTGGCCCAATGGCATGCTGGCTAATGTTCCCGGCTGAACAACTGTTACCTGATCAAAATTTGCGTACCAAGTAAAATATGACTTTGAATTTGGAAATGCGTGTCGTTTACAGTCTGATCCGTAATAATAAACCGCACTATCCATTTGAGTATTAACATCTCCATCATCCGGTAGTTTTACAAGCGAACCGACTGACACGACCGGATTCTGGCACTGTGCTTGTATCGGCGCTGTAAAATTCACAGTAGGTTTAGAACTTAACGTCACGTTGCCTGCAACCGCAGTCAGGGTTGAGGATCCTTGTGCAGATGATTTGATTGTAAAGGTAGCTGTTCCGTTTGAATCAGTTGTAACCTGTGCCGGTGTTATTGCAGATCCTGCGAGAGAAGAAGATATGGTCACTGTTTTTCCGCTCAACGCTTCACTACCTGCATTTCGTGCAATCACAGTGATTGTCGCTGTCTTCAAGTTATCAGCCACAATACTTGATGGAGATACTCCAACTGAAGACTTAGACGCTGATACAACCGTATCCTGTGGTTGTTGCTGGTCTCCGCTTGGGTTAATTTTAACGATGTATCCGTTCATCATTCCGCTGGTCAAAGCAAAAGGGCCTACCTCTGCGTTCTGAAATCCTTGTGCCGAAATTTTAAAATAATAATTGCCAGAAGCCAAAGCCGCCCGACCATAGCCTTCCTGATCAGTGGTTCCTGTCGCGTCAGATTCCTGATTCATTTTTGCAAGATCATTAGCAACCTGCGTCAAACCCACATCTTTATAAATTGTATAACTCGCTCCTGAAATACCTTTATTATCTTGATCCTGCACAATCAGCATAAAGTCACGCAGCAGTGCATTACAAAACGATTCTTGCCCTGCCAATAAACCCGCCTGATCACATGACTCACCAACTTTGGACATATTAACAACAGTCGCGTCATATCCGGTTGCGTTAGCCACGCTTAGCATTGCGGAGTTACCACCCGCTCCTGTTCCGTTAACCGTTACATATCCTTCGCTCGATACCACAATCGGATAACTGCCTGAACCAGAATGTGCAAAATAATACAATTGACCGGACTTATATTCCGGTGACAGTCCGTCATAAGTTACAGTAGCATTAGAAATAACGTTACCAACCTCGTCTCTGACCTTAACAATCATAGCCGGAATAATTACTAAGGGATTAACTGTGTGATCATTAATTGCAGTAGTAAGCGGCAACGTCTCAATTGATTGGTTAACATAGCCAGGCGGTGTGGTGATATTTAACGTATACACAGCTCCGTCAGTTGGCAACGCATAATAATGTATTCCGGAACCTGCGTTCCATTCTCCCCAATTCGTCCCCCCCGGCTGAACACTCGCAATCGGCAAATCTTCCAACCATGGATCTCCCTGCAAACCATTAAATTTTAATTTCAAATTATAAACACGTGCCTTAACTCGATTTGCGTGCACAAATTGCATATATGGCGTTTCTGTCACTACCTTAATCCAATAAGCTGTAACGCCGTTAATTTCTTTTGGAATCCAATTTGATGGTGGGGTAAACCCAATATCCGCGTTACCTGTGATACTTGTTGTCTTAAAGTCGTCGTTTGGATTTGATGTGAGAGTCAGCGGCACAAAAGTGACCGGATCAAACATGGTTGTCGGTTTGGAATAATAATATTTAAGCGTTCCGGCTTGACCCCAAACCTCCATATCAAAATAAACTTTATCAAACGGAGATCTCATACCGAAATAAAATGTATGACCCGGAGAAGTGCCACCGATCACAACATCTGCTCCGCCCTCATCCTCAGCGTCATTCGTATAGTCGATGTAACTTGATCCAACCAGCTGCCATACTTGATCAAAATACGCATTTCCTCCTAAAGTAAAAATTGGAACCAGGGCATTTGCGCTTGAAAAAGGCGCCATTATAAAAGCTGTGAATAGAAGACCAAATAAAAAGATCTTTGAACTGTTAAAAATGTATTTTTTCATATGAGTAGAAGTTTATCACAAGTTCATGAAGTGCGTAACATCCGTTGTCATTTCGACCGAAGTGCGGCGGAGCGAAGAAATCTTTCCATCTGTCATTTCGACTGGAGCGTAGCGTAACGGAGAAATCTTTTAGAGAGATCTCTCCGCGCTGGTCGAGATGACAGATTGGGATGAGATTTCTCCGCTTCACTCCACTACGTTCCGTTCCGGTCGAAATGACAGGATAAAAAACTCCCCCACTAAATCTAGTTTTGTGATTTAGCGGGGGAAGGACAAAGGTCAAAGGATCCAAGTGCTTTTCCAAGCGTCAAGAATCCAAGGACTGAGGACTACTTGCCGCGAACGAACACCCACCGGTCGTCAGGATTCCAATGATCGCCAGGATCGCCGTCGATACTGCGGAGCCAGAGACCATCGCCGTCGTGCTCCACGATGAACACATCCGGGCAACCGTCCGAATCGGTAATGCGCTCCATGGCGATCAAGAGCCCCTCGCCTTGAGGTTGGTCCTGATACTGCCTTCGTAACTGAGCTCCGACCTCGGCTGGACACAACTCCAGGCCCCGTGCTTTGGCGCGATCGCAGATCTTCCTGAATGTGGCTCCTTCCTTGAAACCCAGATCGGCTACCGTGGTCAACACCAGCTCGAGCTCGTATTCCTCGAGAGCTACCGTGAAAGCATCATGTCCGAGCATGTCCTTGGCCCAGTCGCTAACGCGGAAGTCTGACTCTTTCAATGCTCGAATCAGACCGGCCTTGGAATGAGCCCACATTCCAATATCAACGCACCACTCATTAGACATATAAGATTAGAAATTCAAGCTTCAAGATTCAACCTCTTTAATTCCAATCAAACCCACAGAAAATTCTCTATCGGTACTTTTCTGTGGGTGTTAAGAATGTTTTACATGAGAGGATTTCAATCAATGTTTTTACGGTATTTTATCCAGTCGGAGTTTATAAAGAGTTCGGATCAAATATCCGACAACCAACAGAAAGTTCCCTATCGGGACATTTCTGTTGGTATCGGTATTAATTCAATTCGGATCAAATGTGGTGCATTGAAAGATTGAATTCATGCAAAAAACAAAGCGACACAATTTAAGCGATCGCGTTAATTGTGAGGATGGAGGTTAGATTCTTTGCTAAACAGAGCTATGGTTTTAATATTCATTTTTTCTTAAATTCTGTGGTTAAACAAAAATCCCTCCAGTCATCCAGAGGAATTTGATGTTACGTGTTATAAGCAATCGGCCCTAAATCCCGCAACTTTAAATCTATGTACGGAATGCCAAAATGCATCACTAGTTACGAGTTATGAGTTATGGATTACAGGTTATTCGTTATATATTACAAAACCTGCTTTAAATATTTTGCTGTCAAAGCTTTTTTATTTTTAGATACTTCTTCCGGTGTTCCTTCTGCAACAATCTCACCACCACGAATTCCACCTTCCGGCCCCATGTCGATTAGATGATCAGCGGATTTCAACACATCTAAATTATGTTCAATAACCAGAACTGTGTTTCCCTTATCAACCAAAGCCTGAAGAACTCCCAACAAACGCTTGATATCATCAAAATGAAGACCTGTGGTCGGCTCATCTAATATATACAAAGTTTTACCGGTTGCTCTACGAGAAAGCTCGGTAGCTAACTTCACGCGTTGTGCCTCACCTCCTGACAATGTAGTGGCTGGCTGACCCAAGCGCACGTACCCAAGACCAACTTCATGCAGAACCGACAGTTTCTCGTAAATCAAAGGCTGATTCACAAAGAATCGCCGCGCTTCTTCGACCGGCATATCCAAAACATCTGCGATAGTCTTGCCGTGCCAGTGAATTTCCAGCGCTTCTTTGTTATAACGCTTACCTTTACATTCGCTGCACTCAACATAAACATCCGGCAAAAACTGCATTTCAATTTTTACATAACCGTCACCGCCACAAGCTTCGCAGCGCCCGCCACCCTTAACGTTAAATGAAAACTTACCTGCGTCATATCCGCGCATCTTGGCTTCCGGAACGCTTGCATAAAGATCTCGGATAACAGTAAACACGCCTGTGTATGTTGCCGGGTTGGAACGAGGAGTGCGGCCAATCGGCGACTGATCAACTGAAACAACCTTATCCAGATTCTGCAATCCCTCAATCTTTTTGTGAGCTCCTGGTAGTTCTTTTGAATTATAGAAATGTTGAGACAAAGAGCGCGCCAGAATATCCAACACCAAAGTTGATTTACCTGAACCCGACACTCCGCTCACACAAACGAATTTTCCGAGCGGAAGTTTAAAATCAACATTCTTAAGATTAAACTCAGAAGCGCCACGCACGGTAACGCTCTTTCCGTTTCCTTTTCTTCTTTTCTTCAATACCTCAATACTCTTCCGACCGGTTAGATAATCGGCAGTAAGTGATTCTTTGTTGCGCTTTATCTCAGCCATGGTTCCCTCACCCACAATCTCTCCGCCGTACTCACCGGCTCCGGGTCCAACATCAATAACATGATCAGCAGCCTCTATTACAGCTTGATCATGTTCGACAACCAGCACAGTATTGCCCAAATCACGCAAACGCTTCATGGTCTTTATTAATTTTTCATTATCTCTTTGATGCAACCCTATGGAAGGTTCGTCCAAAATATAAATCACTCCGGAGAGTTCGGATCCCAACTGAGCTGCCAAACGCACGCGCTGCGCTTCACCGCCAGACAAAGACATTGCGCTGCGATCTAATGTTAAATAACTTAAACCGACGTCTATCAAATTACACAAACGTTGCTTCACTTCACCGGTGATCTGGCCGACAACAAGACGCTCTTTCTCTGTAAAATCCTTGTACTTTCCTTTGCTTAAATCATCGAAAAAAGAGAGCGCATCATCAAGCGGGATGGAAACCAAATCCGCGATGTTCTTATCGGCTACAGTTACGATAAGCGATTCTCTGCGCAAACGTTTTGCGTTACATGCGGGACAGGTCAAGACGCGCATATAGCTTTCAATTTCTTTTTGAACGTATTCCGAGTCTGTTTGGCGATACTTATCTTCAAGCATGGTTAAAATTCCGGAGAATGTGACCTTTTTGCCGTCGCTTTCATAAACCTCATCTCCTGTTCCGTCAAAAATAATTTTTAATGCTTTGGCAGGAATATCTTTAACCTCATCGTTGATAGAAAACTTGTGTTTCTTTCCGACGATCTCCAAAAGCTTAAGATGAGATGTTTGATTTCCGGCAATGCGTGTCCATGGTTTTATGGCTCCCTGCGCAATGGTCAATCGCTTATTTGGAATGACGAGATCCGGCTCAAGCACAAGCTTTGTCCCAAGCCCCGTGCAATCAGGACATGCTCCGTGAGGAGAGTTAAATGAAAAAAGTCTTGGTTCGAGCGAAGGTATGGAAACGTCACAATCCGCGCAGTACAAAGACTGAGAGAAAGAAACCTCATCCGCCGTGTCTTCATCCAAAGCTATGACCATGCCATTTCCCAAATCCAAAGCCTGCTTTAGAGTATCCATAAAAGCATCAAGCACCATGCTGGTATTTTTTTCCAGACGCGTGATCACCACTTCGATTGTGTGCGATTGTGTCTTATCAGGCCTCATGTGCAATAACTCATCAATGTCAGCGAGCATTCCGTCAAAACGCGCTTCTTTAAATCGTGCATTTTCTGCCGCTTTAAGCACAACCTTATGTTCCCCTTTTTGTTCTTTAACCATTGGCGCCAAAAGAGTGACCGAGTGTTTTTTGGTCATTCCCAAAATCTTCTCTCCTATCTCTTTTTGACTTTGTTCTGCCACCAGCTTTCCGCATTCCGGACAGTGAGCTCTTCCGGCGCGTGAAAAAAGAAGACGCAAAAAATCATAAATCTCAGTTACAGTACCAACTGTAGAGCGAGGATTGTGTGAAGATGATTTTTGATCAATGGCAACGGTTGGAGAGAGACCGGTTATCTCATCCACATCCGGCTTATCCTGTAATTCCAAAAACTGACGAGCATAAGACGACATGCTTTCCATGTAACGCCGTTGTCCTTCGGCGTGAACCGTGTCAAAAGCCAAAGATGATTTTCCAGAACCCGACAGCCCGGTAACTACTATTAACTTATTCTTTGGCAGATCCAAGGAAACATTTTTCAAATTGTGGACGCGCGCGCCCTTAATTGAAATCTTATTGTGTGCGGACATAACTGCCGCGCAGACTACCACGCATTTTGATATGTTGCAAGAGGCTGGGGTGATGGTTTAAAATGTTCCGCATTTCATATCGTCCTTTCCAGCCCATTTCATATCAATTGTATTTGATGCTTTGGATCCTGGATCAGGTGGTGCATTAGAAGCTGCATCTAATGAAAAATTACATGCAACTGGCAAGCCACCCATAGCCACGGCCTGGATTTCTGCTAAGCCCCAATAATTTGATACATCCTTTAATGGTCCTTGGATCACGCCGCAGGCAATTGCCGCCTCATGCATAGGCTGAGCCATATTCAAATAACCATCAACATACCCAGATAAATTACCACCACCACAATTTTTCTTTCCTACTACAGCACCCTCATCATAACCTCCGATCAAAGTTGTTGTATCTTCATAACGAATGCCCAAAACAAATCCGACTATTTTGCCCTTATCTCCACATTCTTTTACAGCATCATTAATTTCTTGCAAATCAAAAGATGCCTGAAAGGATTGTGTCCCATCCTTTCCTTTAGCCTCTGTTAGTTTTGATTTTCCAATCTGCTCAATGCCGTTATCAGGGAGTCCTATGCTAGCTGCAGACTTTGGATCATTAATTACATTTTGACATACAGCATAAAGTTCAACTTCCTTAGCTGACGCACCTCCTGCGTATCTTATTGTTCCAGAAAAATTCGCTTCCTGACATTCATAACCCAAGGGATCTGATCTGTCTTTGCAACCGCCTCCCTTGCATGAAACGCAAGCCTCTCCCGGAGTATCGCATTTTCGCCCCCAACACAGTCCCTCGCCAAAACCTTGAGCATAATATTCCTGATTGCATCGCGCGTCGTTCTGATTCACCTCGTACTTTGCCGTGTTCACATCTGTGTAA
>JAHIUG010000087.1 GCA_018817245.1 Patescibacteria group bacterium
AGTTAAAGCTGTTGATGTTCCCAACCAGGAAGCTATCACAAAAGACAACATCTCCACTCAAATCAATGCGGTTATTTATTACAAGGTAAAGGATGCTGCCAAAGCTGTAATCGAAGTTGAAAATTTTCGTTATGCTGTAAGCCAACTTGCGCAAACCACTATGCGAAATGTAGTGGGTGAATTGGAACTTGACGAACTTTTGCAGCAGCGCGAGGCAGCGAGCAGAAAGATTAAGGATATTGTAGACGCGCTCACAGATCCATGGGGCATTCAGGTAGATAACGTGGAACTCAAGGACGTGATGCTGCCCGAAGACATGAAACGCGTGATTGGTAAGCAAGCAGAAGCTGAGCGCGAACGCCGTTCCGTTGTTATTAAGGCGTTGGGTGAAGTCGAAGCTGCAGAGAATTTGAAGAAGGCTGCGCAAACCCTTTCAGAATCTTCAGGTGCTCTTCACTTGCGAACACTTAGCACATTAAACGACCTTTCTTCTGATCAATCAAACACCGTGATCTTCGCGATCCCTCTGGAAATTCTTCGCGCTTTTGAAAAGATCGGTGGTGGTTTGACTAAGCAGCAATAAAAATGAATAAAAAACTCTCTATAATAATAATCGGTTTTCTGCTACTCGCGATCGTGTCTTTGATTTCCGATAAATACTTCATTACTGAGAGAGATGAAAAACCTGGCATTGTCATTAAAGACGACCCAATCGATTCAAGGCTGATCGGCGGAACACGAGACGAACACGGATGTTTGGGTCCTGCTGGATATTCATTTGATAGAGATGCTGCAGCCTGCACGCGAAGCTGGGAAATCACTTCTGTTGATCAAAAGAAAGCTGTGAACATCGCAATTGGTAAAGTTGGACCATCAAAAGCCATGACTGTTGTTCAGGTTGATGAAGCTCCGTGCCCAGGATGCTTTGTTGTGCATTTGGAGAGATATTATGAGAGAATGATTGTAACGCTCAAGGCTTGGGACGCAATAAGTGTAGAGCGACCAATATAATCATATGAAAAAAATCAATTTAATCTCACTAGCCATTGTCGTGGCTTCATTTGCTGTGGCCGCGTATTTTTATCCTCAGCTTCCGGATCAGATCGCTTCACATTGGCATGCACGGGGTGAGGTAGATGGATATATGGGTAAATTTTGGGGACTTTTCTTGCTACCGATTGTTTCAGCAGTCATGCTCCTGATATTTTTCGTAATTCCGAAAATTGATCCGCTTAAAAAGAACATTGAAGCATTTCGCAAGTATTATGATGGATTTGTGCTGCTCATGGTTCTATTTCTTACTTACATTTTTGCGCTTACACTTTCGTGGAATTTTGGAGCTCGATTTGACATGACACAAATGCTTGTTCCGGCGATCGGTGTGATGTTCTACTTTATCGGCGTTGTTTTGAAGCATGTGAAACGAAACTGGTTCATGGGTATTAGAACTCCGTGGACTTTGAGTAGCGACGTTGTGTGGAAAAAAACACACGATTTAGGAGCGCGACTTTTCAAAATTTCGGGCCTTATCGCGCTCCTCGGGATTCTGTTTCCTGACTATGCCATTTGGCTATTGCTCGTTCCGGTCATGTTCTCATCCATCTACACCGTGGTTTATTCGTACTTGGAATATAAACGCACAAAAGCATAATCTTTCTTTGCTTGGTATAATATCTTAATGAGAAACCAAGACTCGCAACAAGAAATAAACAGACTTACTGAAGAGCTGTCTTTGCTTAAAGAACGTCTTTTAATTTTAGATAAGACGAGAGCATCGCTTTCTGAAAATGCACTAGAATTAAAAACAGCAATAAGCAATATTGAAATTTTGAAAAAAGGACTAGTCACAGGCAAAGAGGAGTTGAAATTGGCTGTTGTCCAATTGGATGAGTTGAAAATACAATTATCTAAAAATAAAGAAAAACTCAGATTATCCGTGGCTGAATTAAAACTTGTAAAACAAGAACTAGCGAACAGCGAAGCGAAATTAAGAGTGGAGATTTTAAACTTAGCAAGGTCAAAGACAGATTTAGCTGAGAGCGATGAGAAACTATCTAGCCTATTAGCAAACATGCCCGATCCAATGGATATTGTGGATCAGGACTTGAATGTACTTTGGGTTGGTGAGAAGCTTAAAACCGTCCTATCAAAGAAAGGTATAAAAGACCCAATTGGCAAAAAAATGTTATCAACTTTATCGCGATAATAAAACGCAATGCGCAAATTGCCCACTTAAAAAACCCATTAAAATAGGAGAAACGCGTGTAATCACAACAGACCATGTGCTTGGAGGACGTATTTTTGAAATCACACACACAGGCATGATGTATGAGGGTAAAAAAGCTATTCTTGAGTCTTTCAGAGATGTTACAGAAAAACTTAAAACTGAGTGCGAACTTAAAACTTCGGCAGAAAAATTCAAAGCTATTTTCAACAATATCAATGATGGTGTTGCGGTAGCCGATGTAGAAACCAAAAAATTTGTTCTATCAAATCCCGCATTACAAAAAATGTTAGGCTATAACGCGGAAGAAATTGTTAAACTTGACATAAGTGACATTCATCCAAAAAAAGACCTGCCCCATGTCTTAGATCAATTCAAAAAGCAGACGAAAGGTGAAATCACTATCTCTCCTGAGCTGCCAGTCTTACGAAAAGATGGATCTATTTTTTTCGCTGATGTAAATGCTACACCTGCAAAAATTGGAGATAGAGAATGCTTAATAGAAATATTCAGAGATGTTACCGAACGAAGGGAATCTTTATCGACTCTACAAACAAGTGAAAAGAAATATCGTGGCTTATTTGAACGTTCAGGTGACGCAATCTATCTGATTGATAAAAAATTTCAAATTATAGATGTAAACCAGCGGACGACAGATATGACGGGGTATAGCAAGGAGCAGCTTCTTAAAATGACAATCATGGAATTGATTCCAAAAAATGAGCAGAATGATCTTCAGAAACAGCTACAAAAAGCACTGGCGGGACCGGTTCAGCTTGAAAGTCATACCATTAAATCGGACGGCTCATTAATTGATATAGAAATAAGCGCGAGTCTCGTAGGTGGGGAAAGGGGATTAATGCTCGGTATTGTTCGCGATGTAACGGAACGTAAAAATGCCGAGTTAGAAATCCGCCAACTTGATAAACTGAAATCGCATTTCATTACTGCACTTACTCATGTGACGCGAACTCCGCTCAGCAATATTCGCTGGAGTTTGGAATCATTGCTGGCAGGCGAGTTTGATCATCTTAAGGAAGAGCAAAAAGTTTTAGTTCGTGGCGCTCTTGAGAGTAAAGACTTGATTCTGCATCTTATAAACAACATGGATATGACCCTGAATATTGAGAGGGAAACGTTAACGCTAGAAAAGGCTTCAACCTCAATATTAAGTTTGGTAAAATCTGTTGCGCAAAAATTTGAAAACGCATGCACATTAAAAAATATTACACAAAAAATATATCCACCAACCACCAAGCTCCCTTCTTTTGAGGTTGATCCAACCAAGATACGAAATTTAACAGAAATAATATTTGATAATGCTGTACGCTACACGCCGGAAGGCGGAACAATCACTGTTAAGTTTAGCCAAAAAAACGGCAATATGGTTGTTTGGATTATTGATACCGGAATAGGCATACCAAAGGAAGAGCAACTAAATACTTATGATCGCTTCTTCCGCGCCTCCAATGCCCAGGCAGCATATCCGGATGGCGTTGGATTGGGCTTGCATATTGCGAAAGCCATAGTTGAAGCACATGGAGGTAAAATTGGATTTAAAAGTGAAGAGGGAAAGGGTAGCTCGTTCTGGTTTAGCTTGCCCATCAAGGGTTAATTTTTTCTCATATCTGTGGAAAGCCGGTGTCAGTCACCGTGACTGACACGGTGACTGACACCTTTAGTGCTTGATAATTCTGAACATCTGTGTAAAATGCACTCTGTCTTGTGGTTCGCGATTCGTTAACCTATACGTAATATTCGTGGCGCGATTCGTCAATTCGTAATTTATGATTGAGGTCGAAAAGAAATTCTTACTAGATGAAGCAGCAAAAAAGCGCCTAATTGAAGGCGCTGAATTTATATCTAAGAAAGAGATGCACGACGAATATTTTGATGATGAAAATTATTCTTTAACTACGAATGATATATGGTTGCGCTGCAGAGATGGAAGATTTGAACTCAAAGATCCTTTGCAAAATCAGAAATCTGATAATCGATTTTTTAATCGCTACGAAGAACTCGAAAGCAATGATGAGATTTGTGCGCGGCTTAATATTCCGAGTTCCGATTCGATGCGTGAGGATTTAGAAAAAGCAGGTTATAAACCATTTTCTAA
>JAHIUG010000088.1 GCA_018817245.1 Patescibacteria group bacterium
AAAAACATTGATCAATAATCACATCAAGTAAAACAATCTTAACACCAACGAAAATTGCGTGATCGCGCACTTTTTGTTGGTTTTGAATTTTTTTATGCCAGCCTCAGAGATGTGATTGGTGCATTGATATTAGAATGCGGGCGATTAAGCTAAACATTGACGTTTTTAAAGAAAACGAGTACTATCGCGATATCCAAATATATAGAAAGGAGTGTGGGTTATGACTGAAGTAAAACGAAAAAAAGGCGAAACATTTGACGCATTGTATCGAAGATTCCAACGACGGATGAAATCAAGCGGCAAAGCGCTGCAAGCCAAAAAAATAAGATTTTTAGGAAAAGATTTAAAGCTGTCTCAGAGACGAGCCGGCGCTTTGCGTCGTGAAGCATTAAAAACCAAATACGAGTACGAACTTAAAGCAGGAAAGATTAAACCTGATGTACGTAAAGGAAAAGGACGAAGATAAATCACGTAACACGTAACACGTAACACGTAACATTTTTTAAATAAAATTTAATTTAAATATGCTATGTGCTACGTGCTATGTGAGCTATGAATATTCTAGAACGTATAGACAATGATCTAAAAAACGCCATGAAGGAGCGGAACGAACTTGTTTTGTCCACGCTCCGCATGGCGCGTTCTGCTTTAAAGAATCAGCAGATCGAATTGCAACACGAGCTTACTGATGACGAAGTCGCAAAAGTGTTGCGTACTATGGTCAAACAATATAGCGATGCTTGTAATGATTTTAAATCTGCAGGACGCGAGGATTTAGCTGAAAGACAAGGGGCGGAAATTGAAATTTTGCAGCAATATCTTCCTGCACAAATGAGTGAAACTGAACTTGAAACTATTTGTAAAAGGATTATTGAGGAACAGGGAGGTACATCGGAAAAGATCGGTCAGCTGATCGGGTCGGTAATGAAAGAGGTGGCTGGCAGAGCTGACGGCAACAGGATCCGTCAAATTTTGGAAAAGCTGCTATAATAGGTTTGAATATCGAAGGTCAAAGATCGAAGGTCGTACGATGTGCGAAATTCGAAATTTCATATTCGAGATTCCAACCAAATCTTTCTTCCATGCGGAAAGAAAATTTTAAAGCATTTATAAATAAATACGGGCGTACCGTTATCTATTTGATGATAACGGGATGCCTTTTTATGTTGCCTTTATCCGGTTACGCTCAGGTCGCTGAAGGACAACAAGCTGTTGAACAAATAGCAGCCGGGGCTGGAGCGGGCACTGATTTGATTACAATAATCGGTCGTATCATTTATGTATTCCTGGGTTTCCTGGGGATAATTTTTTTGGCGCTAATGCTCTATGCCGGATTTACATGGATGACATCAGCTGGAGATCCGGAAAAAATTGAAAAAGCCAAGGACACAATTCGTAACGCGGTTATCGGTTTGGTAATTATTACTTCATCTTGGGCTATTACAGCTTTTATTATTAAGGCACTTACCGGTGCGGTTGGTGGCGGGGGTATTTTGGGACAGCCACCTGGCTTACCTGGACTTGTCGGATCATCCGGTTCTTTGGGATCCGGGATTATCGAATATCATTTGCCGCGACGCAACGCAACAGACGTTCCACGCAACACTCCGGTCATCATTACTTTTAAAAAAGCAATTCAGCCTGCATCGTTTATAAAAGATTGGAGTGATGAAAATTCTGACGTAACAGGTCTTAACGCGGAAAATATTCAGGTGTACAGAACCGGAGAAGAAGACACTGCTCTAACTTCTGATCAGGCACGAGTCAATTTTACTGAGGATCGTATGACTTTCGTAATTAGACCGGTCGAGCTTTTGGGAAGCCCAAGTATTAACGTTAAATATACTGTTAAATTAAAGGGTGGCAACTCCGGAATCTTGCTGAATGATGGAGGAGCGGCTTTTGATGGTTCGTATAGCGATGGATATGAGTGGGGGTTTGAAGTCTCGACCAAGGTTGATACAACCCCGCCTAAAGTTGTGTCAGCCATTCCGCAAACAGGTGGCAAATACGCGCGCAATGTAGTTATCCAAATCACTTTCGATGAAGCCATTGATCCAACAGGTGCGAGCGGCAAGTTTGAGAACGAACAAGGTTTTACAAATATTTCAGTGCGCCCGAACGGTGGGCAGGGGACGCCGCTTAATGGTGTATATAAAGTTTCAAATCAATACAGGACTGTTGAGTTTCTGACTTTTGATAAGTGCGGAGTTAATTCTTGCGGAAATGATGTGTTTTGTTTGCCGGGTGATGCGACGCTCGAGGTCACTGCCAAAGCAGCTACGTTATCCGAGTTACCGCCCATGGCACAACTTACTGAATCCGGGTTTGATGGGATAACTGACATTGTCGGTAATTCTTTAGACGGAAATGCAAATGATATGGCTGAGGGGCAACCAAACGATGATTTTGTTTGGTCTTTTGGAACTTCAAATGATATTAAGCTGACTCCACCAAAAATCGAAGCAACTGTTCCGAGCGCGTCTACCGGTCCGGAGCAATCCAATCGTCCTTTAGATGAAGATGTAACAGCCAGATTTGACACCTTGATGCAATCTTCAACTTTCAGATCTGAGGCAGCTTATATTGAGCCAAAGGGGCCGGGAGAGAATGATCCGGATACATTTTGGTTTTTTGTAGGCATGCAACTTTTGAATTCTGACGACAATCCGGTTCAGCAGGGGGAGATTGCTGAGAAGGCGCAATTGGTAATTGAACACCGACCCTATATGCCATCAGGAGTTCTTCCTGAAGAATTGAATTACTACAATCCATATCTGTTGTCAGATCTGCAGGATGCCTATCAGAATTGCTTTAATCCGGCTACGTCAGGGCAGTGTAAAGGAGTGCCTAGTTGTTGCAATAATTCACCAAAAGATAAGGACTGTTCGTTTAGTCCGTAGTACAAAATCTGGAACATGGAACCTATAGTCTGGAACTCATAAACTGCTAATATTTGAACTCGTTAATATTTAAACCCATGCGTCGCTTCTTAATCTCATTCGCAATTCTAGCAACTCTGATAACGGGGGCGTATTTTGCTTTGCCGACTGAGGTTTTTGCGCAAGTTGAAACAGGATTGGAAGCGGTTGGTGACGTTGTGAAATTACCGGACACTGATCCGATAATAATTGCCACCAGGATAATAAATATCTCACTCGGGTTTTTGGGGATTATCATGGTGAGCTTAATGGTTTACGCAGGATTTTTATGGATGACATCTGGTGGAGAAGCTACCAAAGTGGATAAGGCAAAAAAAATAATTACCTCTGCTGTTATTGGTTCTGTAATTATTTTATCGTCTTGGGCTATTACGCGATTTATTCTTGAAAGATTAATTGATGCAGCAAGCGGGCCATCAGGAGTTCCGGGCGCTCCGCCACCGCCAGGTGGGGGATTCGGAGGACCTGGGTCAACACAGGTTTTTCAGGTTAAATCCATAACTCCTCAAGGAGATGTATCGATTAGAAATGTTCAGGTAAAGCTTTTATTTTCTCGTCCGGTTGATGAAAACACGGCAACAGCAATAGTAATTACTAACGGTGACAATACCACTGTGGGCGGGACATTAGCCGTAAATGAGTCTCTTGTTACATTTACACCCTCTGACCCTTGTCCGGAACCAAATCAGGATTTGAAGTGTTTTGATGGTGACAGTGATTACACGGTTTCAGTACAAGATACGCTTCGTTCGACGCAGAATCAGGCTATTGTGTGTGGCGGTTTCTCACCTTCCTGTACAGCCAATTTTCATACTGGCAATTTGGTGGATACCAGAGATCCAATGGTAAACATGAACGCGCCTATCGACGGGCAGGGAGTTCCGGCTGATGAGTTGGTGGCGCTCATGGCACAGGCAGAAGATGATAGTGGAGTAGCATACGTGGAGTTTTTAGATGGTGTTGAGCTTGTCGACCAGTCAGCGCCAAACGAAGAACAAACGCCGTTATCTTTCTTAGCCGAAGGCTTGTGGGATACGGCGGGAGCGGAGCTACAGTCTGTCCATCAACTTTTTGCCAAGGCATATGACATTGATGATCATGAAAAGCAAAGCTCTGCAGTTAGTGTAATTGTGCGTCCGCCTTCTTGTTTTAATGAAGTTCAGGATGGAGAAGAGACGGGCATTGATTGCGGAGGCACACCAAACACATCGGGATACTGCGGCGCCTGTGAAGGAAATTCATGTACTTCTGATCAGCAATGTTCATCCGGTGTATGTGCGGATGGCATCTGTGTTGATAAACCGATAATTTCCAGTGTTGGTCCGTTAGATGGGCGACCCGGCACTTTTGTGACAATAAAAGGAGTTAATTTTGGAAGCTCAGGCTTTGTTGTATTTGTCGGAGGGCCGGATGCTATTGATGACAAAGTCGCATCAGTTCCTCAAGTTTGTCAGCAGCTGGGAGGAAAGATGTGGACAAAAACGCAGGTAATTGTTGAGGTTCCGGAAGGCGCGGTTACAGGTCCTATTCAGCTGCAAAATGGCGCAAGTCAGCTCTCAGATCGTACTGATGATGAACGCGGGCCGATTATTCAGGACTTTATGGTCAGCGACCAGACTTACCCGGGTCTTTGCGGTTTGGATCCGGATCAAGGATTTGTGGGTGGAAAATTCACTGCGATAGGTCAAGGATTCGGTCAAAGCCCAAGTACAATGAATTTTGGCAAATTGGCTCTTAACCAATTCTCATCATGGTCAGACGCGCAGGTAGTAGCAAATATACCGGTGGCCGGAGCGGGTAATCACGCGGTAAAGATCGTGGTGGATAATATAGAGAGTAATCCGGCGGATTTTGAAATAATCAGCAAAGCAAAAGCCGGGCCGCCGCAAATCTTTTCTCTTGATCCGGAAAGAGGACCAAGAGGGGAGTACGTAACTTTAAGCGGTAAAAATTTCGGCTACAGTGTTGGCACAGTACGTTTTAAGAATAAGCTTAGCAGAGAAGAAGCTTTGGCCGATGTATCTTTCCCGGCAGCTTGTGCTGAAGGTTTTTGGACTGAGACGAGCGTTATTGTAAAAGTACCGCAGTCATTTTTAAATGCGCAAAGCGTATCTGTTGGAGATTACACTATTCGTCTGATCCGCGCAGACAATGTTGAGACAAACGAGATGGATTTTTCAATAAACGATCAGGCCGCAAAGCCGGGAATCTGCGCGATTAGCCCGAATGTTGGTCCTATTGGTACAGAGGTGACAATGGCTGGTGAGCGCTTTGGCACTGATACCGGAGATATTACATTTAGTGAAAATAAAGCCGGGATTTCCGCTTCTTGGAAAAACAATGAAATAAAAACAGAAGTGTCAGCAGGAGCTATCACCGGTCCGGTAATAATCACCGCCCAGGGAGTAAAATCCAATCCCGCATTTTTCCAAGTTCGTAATTGTAATGAGCAGCCGGGCATTTGCAGTAAGGATGAACAATGTTGCGGGAACGGATCATGCGTTCCGGCAGAGCAGGGATGTCCGTCCGTTTCGTTATCAGCCATGTTTGCCTGGCAATCTTCAACCGGCTTTATTCCGGTTGCACCGCGTGTGGTGGAAGAGTGTAAGCCTGACGCCAAACAACCTCCGGTTCCTTCTCCATCGCCTTGGGACGGACGCTCCAAAGGTAATCAGGTTTGTGTGAATGCTACGATTAATGCTCGGTTTACAACGCATTTGGATGAGACTACTGTTACTGGTTCGAATTTCAAATTTAGCAAATGTACTGGAAAAGAAGATGACCCGTGCCAATCCACAGAGCCCGTTGAGCTGAGCGGAGGATTTCCTTTATTACAAGCGGCCTCGCAGGATCAAGACTTGGTTACACTTGAGGCCAAGGCCGGTTTGGAACAAGATACAACTTATTCGGTAGAGATTCTAACAGGGGTTAAGGGCAAAGGGATCGCAGGAGCAAACATGGATGAAAGTCCTCGCTGTGAATCCGGAGTTGCCTATTGCTTCACGTTTAAGACACGCAATTTGCCGGATCCGTGTCAGCTTGGCGGTGTGATTGTCTCGCCCCATCCTTATGAGTTAAATGACGCAGGGGTCAAAGTTGCATATCTGGCTTCGCCTCTGGCAGCTGAGGATAAGTGTATAGTTTTAAATGCTCAAGCCTATGAACCATGGGGTTGGGATCACAGCAATAATAACGCCATATACGATACTCCGTTGAAAGAAAATCCGGAAACCGGACAAGTGTGGCACAAACAAATCGGCATCGCTGTTTCGGAAACCGGAGATACGCCAGTTCTCATGAGCTCTATAGCCAAAGGAATTAAAGGCGTTGCTGAGTTATATATAAGATTCATTCCACCACGAGTTGATGCATTCGCACCGAATTGCCAGAAAGCGTGTATCAACGCTCTGATCTGGGCGCGGTTTAATACGGCAATCGATCCCGCATCTATTACTGATAATGTAGAAGTGCGACCTTGCGCAAATGAGAACTGCATTGTCTCCGAACTTAGCCAGGCGCTTCCAATTCCCAAAGTTAAGATAAATGTTACTGTCGTACCAAAGAGTGCAGATGAAGAAGAAGGGAAAATTTTGCGCTTCTTGCGAATCGAGCCGGTTGATACCAACGGTCAAATCTTATTGCTGCCGGGCAAGTTTTATCGAGTATTGCTGCGCGGAGGTGATGAGCAGGGGATCCGTGGAATGCACGGCGTGCCAATGACAGGACTGAATGATCCGGAAGGTTTTATTTGGACATTCCGCACAAAATTGGGTGAAAACGCATATTGCGGCGCTCAGTCGGTAGATGTGTCTCCACTAGAAAAGATTGAGACTGTTGTGGGCGCGCGACAAATGTTCCAAGCTACGCCATTTGGAGCTCCGGATGAATGTAGTATGTTGGGGCAAGCTTTAGTGCAAACTGAAAGCGCAGTCTGGGATTCTTCTGATAAACTCGTGGCTGACTTTTTCGAAGGTGGAAAATTGGACACAGGAGGCACATTGCCAGCGCGCTGTAATTCAATGTGTTTGGCTACAGGCGCACAGGCTGAGTTTGGTAAAGTGGCGGTTTGCGGAAATAGTATTATAGAAACAACAAATCCGGCTTATTGTACTGAATATTTGAAGAAGTGGCCGGGTCTGTGTTCAGTCCTTCCTAATGGCGCTAAGGCAGGTGAAGAGTGCGATCCCGGAATTCCAAGCAACAAAGGTCAGTGCGACGAACTAACGTGTCTTTGGAAGCCGGTAACTCAGGTACCTAATGGAACTTGCGGAAATGATAAATGGGATGAGTTTGGAGAAGAATGTGATTTCGGAAGTATATGTATGGGAGCAGCTCCAACATCTACCACACCAGATGGAACGATTTGTACTAGCCTACAAGTAAGGGCAACGTGCGAGGCTAATAAAGGAACATGCGCACCTCGTCAGATTCGAGGATGTTCGCCGTTTTGTCGTAAAACCGGTTCAAGATCAGGCGATTCAACTTGCGGAAACAGTGATGTTGCGGATGGTGAGGATTGTGATGACGGAAACGTTGCGAATGGAGATGGCTGTTCGAGCAACTGTTTGCACGAAGGATCTTCAGCAGTGATAGCTTCGGTTTGTGGAAATGCGATTCTGGAACCGGGTGAAACTTGCGAGAAGCCAAATCTTAACAATCTATTTCCGGCTGGATGCGATCAGATTCGTTGTTTGCATATTGGATCCGCGTTATGTGATAACGATCCAAAAACACCGAATGTGGATTGTTGTGGAAATGCCGACATTGATGCGGGCGAGGATTGTGATGATGGAAACAAGACATCTGGAGATGGTTGTAATGTAAGTTGTCTGCTGGAAGGTTCATCTGTAGCTTATCCAAATCCAAGCTATTGCAGTGACGGAGTTAAAGAAAAGGGTGAACAATGTGAATCAGAACAAAAAGGAGATGGGATGGCAGATGCAGCGCAGCTAGCCGAGATCATAGGAAACACAGATCCTGATGAAGATGGTTTAATGAAATCCACAATTTCAGCCGATCTTTTATCGCAAACCGGAAACGCGACTTATGGCTTGCAGTGCGGATTTACTTCATATCAATCCTGTCCGTCGGGATTTGGGCTGACAGATCAGGGGTGTTGCAATGTGCGACCGGAACTGGCAAATAGTGAACCGAAAGGCGAAGACGTATGCAGAAACGCGCAAATCAAAGCAAGTTTCAATACGGATATTGATTTAAATAGCCTCCGTTCCAATGTACGGATTGCTAAAAAGTTGCCACCGCAAATAACAGAATGTCCGGTAGGTACCCAACAGGTTACAGCCGATTTCAGACCAGTTGAAAAAGGTTTTAAGTCTTGGATTAAGAATCTTTGGAAAAAAGTTACGGCATTGTGGACAGGGGAACTAGCACTTGCAAAAGATATTTGGTGCATGGGATCAGTCACAGGTTCGTGGACATCAGTTTCAGAAAAAAATTCAAAAGAATTTGTATTTAATCTTGATACAGCACTTGAAGCCGAGACTGTTTATTACGTGAAATTCCTGGGGGATCAGGATTTAAATGACAATAGCGATGTGGCGAATAAAAAAGGAATAAAAACAGCACGAGGTGTTGTCGCAAAGTTTGATCCAAAGCCAGACAGCGGACCTCTTACATTCTCATTTAAAACCGATGATCAGATTTGCGGCGTGAATGTTATTGAGGTTTTTGATGATTCAGAAGAACATCCTTTATTGTTCCTTGATAAAGATGAGCTTCCTCATCCTTTCTATGCCGTTGCTAAATCAATCCAAAACGGAAAATCAGTTTCAATATCGTCAGTCGAAGAATACAAATGGGAGTGGCAGCCATGGAGTACAAGTGACATTACTGTTGTTAATGTTGTGAATCCACCGAACGATAAAACCAAATCTAACATCAAGCCTGAAAATAAAAATGGCACAGCATTTGTAACTGCTATGCTTGAGGTGACTCAGGATGAAATTAACGATCCACCTGAAGTAAAAAAGTCTGTTCATGGAACCGCTTCAGTAACTGTGTTGTTGTGTGAGAATCCATGGCCTAATCTTGATAAGCAGCCTATTGCTCCTTTTAGAGATAAGGAGCCAACAGCAAAGGACGGTAAA
Organism: Patescibacteria group bacterium; assembly: GCA_018817245.1. Taxonomy (GTDB): domain Bacteria; phylum Patescibacteriota; class Patescibacteriia; order 2-12-FULL-60-25; family 2-12-FULL-60-25; genus JAHIUG01. Next base: position 9,050 of record JAHIUG010000088.1, read on the forward strand.
GATTCAAGTTTGACGGATTCCATTTTTGAAAGCGGACCATATTTTAATTTTTCAACTACTTACTGCCGAGATGCAGGAGAATTTGATATAGAAGATGATATTCCAAGTCTTAAGATTGCTTATGTGCCACTAACACCCGCAGCTAAAGTTGAGGGCATAATGCGCGAGTATTTATTTACTTACGGAGATGATCGGCCGGATTTGAAGAAAGATGGTATTGGTATTCGTATTGCATCAAATCCCCTACATTACTCGCCGGAAGAATGGTATAAGTGGCGTGGCTTTGGAGGAACTCCTACTTCTTTCATAATTGATGGATATCAGGCCATACAAGATGAAACAACTTTATACGTAGCTGCTGCAAACACAGAAGGTCCAGGACAATCTATCTATTCCAATATTTATTTAATCTCGCATAATCCGGATGCATCTGAGACCACTCTTAATATTTTTGATCAAATGGTTAAGAATTTGGCGTTCAATATTAATTTGAGCCAGGGTGTTGGAAATGTCTGCGAAAAGGACAATGATCCGAATACAGAGCCTAAGAATCCGTATCTAGAAGGCATAGAAGAACCCGTTTCCTGTTCAACTGATTTTGATTGTATTAACGCGCTTGGTACGGATAAAACGCATTGCGGGAGTTACAAACTGAAATTAGCTCGCGATACTGTGCGCGTGGCGGATTTTGCAAAAATGTCACGAGCGTTGGAAGAAGCAAAGGCGCGCGACGGCTTTTATCCGAAACTTACTGCCGGAACATTCTTACCAACATTTAGCAATTCGCGCTGGCCGTCTTGGGATGAAGAATATCAGTTAGCGGTTGGCGGAGATGCACCAAAAGATCCGGTAAACCAATTTTTAACTTGTGGCCGTTGTTCTGAATCCAAAGCGGTTTGCGGTGTAGATGGGGATTGTCCGGATGGGCAAACTTGTGGCGGTTATTCGATTGATAAAGGGCTGGAAGTTCCGGCTGCTTCCACTGAACCTCTAACCTGTTACGACACGGATACGCGGACGTTCCTATGTTCCAAGCTGATAAGTTCACCATCGCGTTTTTATCAATATCGTTCAATAAACAATGGCCAGCGTTACGAACTATCAGCTGAATTTGAAGTTCCGGAGCCACAAGATCAGAATGCAAAGTGGTGGAGTCCGGCTCTGACAAAAGAAGTTAAGCGCTGTGTAAATCCGGAAACGCAAGGATTTATGTGTGATGAAGATTCAGACTGCAGACCATGTCCGAATCCAAAGGATGCAAATAGTTGTCCGACAAATAAGTATCCAATCACAAATGGTGCTTGCAAAGTAGTTGGCGGAAAATTTGTTTATCAAGATGTTTGTGAAAATCAATTCTATGGTCTGAGTGGAACGTGTGGAGATGGAGTAATCGGTCCTGCCTGTTTAGGTGGTACGAATGACGGCAATCCTTGTTCCAAGGAC
>JAHIUG010000089.1 GCA_018817245.1 Patescibacteria group bacterium
GGAGCGGCCGAACTTCCGAAACGCGTGGTTTTGGTGGATGATGTATTCACAAGTGGCGCAACAATGTTTGACGCAGCGCGCGCACTCCGATCCGCAGGAGTTGAAAAGGTGTATGGGTTGGTTTTGGCGATTGGTGCTTAAATGGAGTTTCTATGATTATTATACTTGAGATAAAGTAGCTAACTTGATAAGCTGAAGCCATGAAAATTTCAAAAAAATCATCGCCATTTTTTATCGAGTTTCGTTACAGTCCAATCTACGATGATCAATGTCACGCAGCTTTTGATTTACAGTCAAAACACGAACGACCATTCCCAGATGCGAAAACAACAATAGCTTTCATGCAACGACTGGAAAAGGAATGGCGCAAGAACGAACAAGATATTTTTAAAGCGATACAAAAATACTCTGGCGTGAGATGGTCAGTAAAAGAGCACCTTTGTTACGTCGTGGGATCAGGAATTCCTTTTTCAGACCCATTAACAATGCCAGTTTTTGCTCCTCAAGCGCCGATCAATTACGCCACTGACGTCCTTTGTCATGAGATGATCCATCGTAATCTTATTGAACCAGCTTTTATTAAGCGATGGAAACAGATTTTTGCGAGACTAAAAAAATACTATCCTAAAGAAACAGAAAATGCCCTTGTCCATGTTATTGTTCATGCGATTCACGAACAAATTTTTCTTCTTATGTTCACTGAAGAAAGATTAAAACGAGATAAACGTATTATGAACGTACATCCGGATTATCGACGAGCATGGGAAATAGTGGAAAAAGTCGGTGCGAAAAAAATCATTGAGACATATCTCAGATAAAGAAAAAGAGCGGCGCTAGATCAGCGTCGCCCTAAGATTGGATTCGGTATTACTCGCGCCTGTAGCTTTCTATGGGTGCGAATTTGGCTTGGATGTCGATTGTGCGACCAGTCCGTTAGGGACTGATGTTACAGTTCGTACCCGTGTGACCGCATGAGGTGTTCATGGCCTCGGTACTGATCTGCGTGCCCTTGGAACGGATCTTGAGACCCAACTTCTTCAAGCGATTTTTCTTTTTACGCATAGGAATATACTACTCCCTTCTTCCATATTCAGGCGAGCGGATGGAGTTTCGGTACCAATCGCCCTGTGGTTGACCCAGTAACTCGACACTGTTTCATCAGCTTGCACAGACGAGGCAGCCCGAGATCTTGTTCTCCGTAACCGAATTTGATGGAGACCACACCTGGAATGATCGAACGAATCACGACCAGTGGTTGATCATGAAATATACCCATTGGGAGGGCATACTCATAGTAGAAAAGTGGCCCAATATTGTCAATGATCCAATGGAGCCATATTTCAGGATTCGATACACTAGGTAGGCAATCGGTATCAAATTCTATTTTTGGACCAGATGACCATGTGTCAACATATTTGAATGCATATCCTCCTGCAAAGCACCTTAGATGATCTTCAACAGTACGTACTTTGTTAGGATTGATACGTTTTAATGTTTTACCTTCTAATCCAGTTATACTTCGCAGAAGCTCCGAACACGCATGTGTTGCTGCCGTAGAAAGATTGATTCCACATGCAGTAGCTACGAAGGTTGATCGACATTTATGATTTATACCTACTGCACAGACGCATGGAATTGAAGTGGTAATATTCAGGAAACGAAGCTCAATAGTTTTAGCTTCCCATGCGCTAATAAGATGACTGAGATGCATTGTCTCTGTATTAGGAAGTCGCGGAGGTGTCGCGCCAGAGAACCACCATGCAAGAAGACTCTCTCGTTCTAGTAGTTCGGTAGTTGCACCCCAAAGTGCTGCCAGTTTTTGTGTATGCGCAGCTACACCATTAGATGTGGCGTAACTATAGAGTTGTTGGTCATCTTCCCCATATGGGTAAAACAGGAAATCTCCTGCGACATAAACTTCACTATCATTATCCCATTGATGCAACTTATACCAAGATGCTGAAGATCGTTGTGTAAACGTAGTGATACGAGATGGAACACGTTGATTTTGAGAGTATCTCTGCAACTCTAGCGGATGGATAACGTGGGAATCTTCTAAATTGCCAATTTCACCAATGTATTCAGGTGGCGGAATCCACCCAGTACTGAAACGCTCAACGCCTTCTGCAATTGCCTTCGCAATCGCAAGATCACGGGTCGCAGCTTCAGCGCCTACAATTTGAACGTCCATTCCTTTTCCTCTATGCACAATCGATACAGCTGTTTGTGCACGTACAGAATATAGATTTGGGAAATACGCCGAGTTACGTTTTCGTACTTGGAAAGAATTGACGATATTAGTAGATCCAACATATGCCGTGATCAACTGAGAGGCCAGTGATTTACGTGGAACTTTGTTTTGTTTCGATTCATAACCGCCAGCTATTATAATCAGCGGCACATCCATATCAGACAATTTTAATATGCGAATGCAGTCAGATTCTTTGAATGCTCCGATTTCACACGTTGCAAGTCCAAGTTCAATTGCATGAAGTTCAACATTTTGTGCCATGTGCCCAGCTTCGAGGATGGCGTAACGCCATCCTCTTGCACCGTACTTCTTTGTTGCTCGTTCGTAATCTGCAATGATAACTATATAAAATGGCGCACCGATGCAGGGCGCAAATGGAACAAAAATGTTTTTAACGCGTCTTACAGATAATTCTTGGTGGTCTGTCGTATGATAGTTATGCTCATTACGTATAAGTGTTACGACTCGGCATGGATATAATCCTCCAGCTGAAGGAATACTACGACGAATGCCCCAACCGCCGAGTGCAGCTTGATCAAGTGATACAGCCTGTTTGTTGGTAATTTTACGTTTTGTGAAAGAACGGACAGAACTTCGTTTGGCAATGAGTTTCATGAGTGGCGTCGCATTATTTGGTATATCGACACCGGTTTCATACGCGGATTCTGCACGAATCATTTGCATATCTTCAGGAGTACGTGGAGCGAGTGGAATAACGCTTGGGTTTATGGAAATTTCTTCCATAGTCAGATGCATGCGACGATTTGATGTTATGAGGTGTAAGTCGAATAAACCTTCTAATAGGTCATTTGCGTCCTGCTTAGACACTGCGTGTTTTTTTCGCAGCAGGTTATTCATAGCACGTACCGTACGGAGATGTCCTTCTCTAAGGACACATAGAAGGCTATCAAAATTCTTACCTTCGATAGTGCAATTGCTAGCAAATGGCGTATCCATAATAATTGTTTCACCACGTCGTCGCACATTTTGTGTGAGGACAATAATACGTTCATCGTTATCAAACATCGCTTTGCCTCTCTTTGTGAAGGATCGTTAATTTTGTACCACATGATGTGGATAACGTTTTTTTATCATTTTTAGCTCAATTAGTCAATATTTTATGCAACTCCTGCTCAAGAAAGTGGTTTTGGTAGATGATGTTTTCACTTCGGGAGCAACAATGCTTGATGCAGCACGCGCTCTAAAATCCGCTGGAGTTGAGAAGGTGTATGGGTTGGTGTTGGCGATTGGGGCTTAATCTAAACAAATCCCCCTCTTAGTTTAAGAGGGGGTTGGGGGAGTTAGATGTCTCTGTCATCCTCGGCTTGATCGGGGATTCATGTCCGAACGAGGAGCGGATTGGAATGTGGATAACTGATATTGACAACTTATACAAAAAGTATTACTATAAGGTAACGGTACTTTAAACAACAAGTTGGCACTGCTGGAAAAAAGACACCGATTATTATAGATGTGAAGACATCTGAAACTTTTCTCTTATTTGTAAGGTACTGAAGAGAATTAGTTTATCATCTCGGCCTGGAACTAGAAGATACGAATGTTAGGCACATACGAGGATTAAACCCAAAAGGTTAGGTTCAAGAATTCGTTTGGCTGAGTAAAGATAAAAATGTGATAATCACAATGATAGCTTGAACGCCTGCGTGGTGATCGAGTTCTATCGGAGCGCCATTCTTCGGAGTCGAAATCCACGCAAGCTGAAAGATATCATGACTATAATTAAACATTAAATTGTCGCAACAGAAAATATATGCCACAAATTAGTTTTATACTCGTGACCTGTCAAAGAGGTACTAACTTGGGCGTTCCGTTTACTGGGGCGGTTAAATATGATTATTCGCATTTTGCGGATCATCCGACTATTGGTCTGGATTGTTCGTATCCTGTTGGATTTCATAATATAGCCGTCCTTTAGTCATATGTATTCGTTTCCTGAATTTCTAAAAAAAATTAGAGAAGAGAGCCAATTGACACAAGAGGATCTTGCTAAAGTTTTAGGAGTATCCACTGTACTGGTTTCTATGATTGAAACGGGACAAAAAGAAGTTTCCAAAAAATTTATCAAAGGTTTGGCAAAAAAAATGAGGGTAAGTGCGGCTTCGATAACCCCGTTTATTTTTATGGAGAAAGATGACTCGTTCAGATATCTGTCTGATACCGAAAGATCATTTATTAAATTTGCGGAGAAATTGCAAATCGATCTTATAAACATAAAGGCCAAAAACTTAAGGAGATATGTTTGAACAACTGCGATATCCAAAAATAGGCATTCGTAGTACATGCGAACTAGCGAAACGAATATCAGATTCCTATTTACCTTACGATAAGGCGCTGTTGCTCATTAATAATGTAATATTACACTTTGATGAATATTGGCACGACAGCAAAAGCTCCCAACCAAAAAAGGAAAAGTACGTTCGATCAGCCGTTGGTAACCAACTTGGCGAATTGCTGCGCAGGATTGATAGGAAGATTTTAGCGCCACATGATGGGAAGCTGCCCGAATTTATTTTTGGCGGGCTCTCGGGGAGAGATCATATTCAGGCAGGGAAAAGGTTATTGGGTAAAAAACGGAAACGTGTTTTATTGGGACTTGACATCACTCGCTTTTTTGAACAGATTAAAGAGTCGAGAATATCTTACTTCTTTCATAAAAAATGCGGGTGTAGTTTGGAAGCGTCCACATTGCTTGCAAGAATTTGTTGTGTACCACTTGGCCCGAAGGGGGGTTCCAGCACGAACAGGGTTTTGGCTCGCGGTTTTGCGACTTCAACGAGGCTCGCCGTTTGGTGTAATCTGGACACTTTTTTGAGAATGTCCTGGAAGGCCAAAAGATTACTTCGTCACCATGATCCGAAGGTGATGACCTTTGTAGATGATATTGGCATAACTGCCAGTCGCGTTAGTCATGAGGAAATGAAGGAAATCGAAAAGAAAGTTATTAGCATCCTGTCTCATTTTGATAAGAATCAACCCCTTCCAATCAATCCAACAAAAACTAAGATTTGCTCCTTCTCAAACGGAGCACAGATTCTTGGACTTGGAATGGGAAAGAGGTTGTCAGTGGGGGCAAGAAGTCGAAGCAGAATCAGTAAAACTCGTCTCGCCCTAAAATTAGCAACTTCTCCGTTAGAGAAGAGGTATCTTTTACAGAAGAAACGTGGTCAGGATAGCTATAGGCGGCAAGTTGCCCAAGCATCAGATTGATTAAGAGCTAGACCTTAATTTTCACATTTAGCCAGATGTTTGATTTTGTATTAAGATGTAAAGATATGAAAAAGTTTTACATCATATTGATAACGATTATAGTGTTATTCTGTATTCAGTTTTATTGGTTCGGTATAAGGCCGATGAATATCAAAAAAAGTTGTTATACAGAAAAACAGGAAAGTAAGGAGACGATTTCTGCATTAAGTATCTCAGATGAGAGATATGAAGAGCTGATTGATCGAGTCTATGAGGACTGTGTGCAAAGGAAAGGTTTATAGCTGCCTGATTGAAAAAATATTATGAAAATTTATCAGTTTATAAAAGAAAATAAGGTGAAAACAGCCCTTGTGTTTTTAATATTTTTAATCGGGTTCGTTTATCTGCTCAGTAATTACAGCTGTAAAGCAATAGCAACATTGGAAAATTTTGATTTACCGCTCTTTGGAGAATATGACAATCAAACTGCAAAATATTTGGTTCTTTTTCCACTCAGAGCCATCATTGATCCTAATATCAAAATAAATGACGATGACCAAAAGCTAGGATATGGCTTACTCGGAGCATCTCTTTTGGATACTGGAGATGAATTTCCAATGCTTGGATATAGGTCATTCTTTTTAGGAGGATCGGACATTGTTGGTCTTTATGGTGTCACAAGTAAATTAGAGTCCTCTTTTTTAATTCAAGAAAATATCTTCCTAATTGGACCAGATTTATCTATAACTCCAACAAATTCAATTATTCGTAAGCGAGAAGCGGCAATTTATGCAATAGCTTTTGGTATAGATGATCGTTATACATATAAATACACCCATGAGTTAGTTAATGATGCTGGGCATATAGTTAGCAGTAATAACTTATTAAAAAATGTTTTAACCGAAGCGGATCAGGTCTTCGAGGATTTAAAAAATAGAGGATATGAAGATCTTACTCTGAAATATGCTCTGGGTATACTTTACGCTTCGTTAAAAAATGATGGGGTTAAAATAAGAAATATAAATGAATCTAAATTTGGCACACCACAAATATATGTTGATGCGCTAAGGGCTACGCTCTCTTCATATCGATACGAAACAAGATTAGAAGAAAAAACTTTTTTAAACACTTTGACGGGTGAGTTAGGTGATAGAAAAATTAATATGCTAGATTTAGCATTCTTTAAAAAGAATTCTAGTTCTGATAACGTTAATGTAATTGACGACACGCCTGCTCTGATAAAAATTATTGAAGATGATTTAAATCAGATAGCAAAATAGTATCTGTATAACAAAAGGGGTCTGACCCCTTTTCGCACAATTTTTTATAGATTGATAATATTGAGCAAATATGGTTACTTGGGTATACTCAAAATATGAAAGCTATACCTGAAACAAGCTTTAAAAAAGCAACACAAGCACTGAATTTGTTGGCTGAAAAGAAGGATGGACGGATTAA
>JAHIUG010000090.1 GCA_018817245.1 Patescibacteria group bacterium
CTTCTTTCTTCTCTTTCCTCCTCTTTTCTCTGATAGCTGCGAGATCTTCTTTAACTTGTGTATATAAAGTTATTGCTTGTCTGTATAGCTCTTTTCTTGTTTCTTCATCTTTCTCACCTGGTATGGCTTTCTCAGCTTGTTTGGCCTGATCTATCAATTCTGAAAGATGCTCCTTTTCTTCAGGGGTTAGTTCTATGTCTTTTGCTTTCTCTCTACTTCTTCGTCTTGCCATGCTAAGGACTTGATCGAGAGAGGATGGGTATGATGATGGTTGTTCTGACATAGATTTAGATCACAGCCTCTCCACCGGGCCTATTAGATCAAAGATATTTTCATAATTCAGCTTGGCAAGCTCCGCATCAGTACACACTAAAATCACCATTGCCTCTTTTGGCGCTTCAACAAAAACCCTCTCATCAACATCCGGAAATTCCATGCGGCCGTTTTTGGATAATAAAAATAATTGGTTATAAATCTTCGGATCTAACCATTCATGCAAACGGATCAACGCCACTCGCCCCGCCTTTATGGCGTCAGCCAATTGCTCAATCACCTCCTGCACATCTGTCTCACGGGTTAATTCAAGGCCGGTGACTAAATTAGAGTTTGGCGCCAAAGCGGCAATATCAGCCATGGTTTCTTTATTGACGATTATCATGCCTATTTCCTTGCCTGGCGGGAATTGAAGACGCGAAATAACCTCATAAAATTTTTTCACCTTCTCTTGTTTTGCTTTAATCATATAAGTGATGGTTATAAGTTAGATTTAAAATCTATTTTAACAGTTCCCGCAATTTTTTACCCAAAACCTCGGCCAATTCTTTAACATCCACATTTGGAATATTTTCAACGCCCGGCAGTTTGTCGCTGTAAAAATTCCCCACATGTTCAGTGCCAGGCCCAAGCCCGACGCCTAATAATTTTTGTCTGCCCGCTTTGGAGATATCGTTTACCACAGCTTGCAATTCTTCATCCGGATTCAGCTCCTGATATTTAGGCACACGATGCAGATCATCCGGTGCGGGCGAGCCGTCTGATAAAACGAATAAAAATTGTTTTTTACTACCACTCTCAGATAAAATTCCGGATACCTGATCCAAACAAAAAGCGTCGCTGTTATAATCCGCCTGATTGTGCGTACCGCCATTATATACCTCTCTCTGCATCTCACTCATTTTATCCCTTAAAGTATCATCCAGCTCTTCGTCAAAATCTTTATAAGCTATGGGCACATCTTGAAAGCCGTAGATCGCCACCTTTACACCGCCCAGCGTAGTAGCGACACGATTCAGAGCTTCGGCAAAAAGCACGGCTCCTTTAAAAGTCTCGTCAATTTTTTGGCCTCGCATGGAACCGGAAAGGTCTACCAAAAGCAAAAAAGTGTAATCTTCCCTTTCCTTTGGCAGACGGCGTTCAAAAAGCTCGCGATATTCTTTACGCGCCTTCCAGTCCATAGCGCCTTTCAGCCGCACTCGTTGGCCGGGAAAACCTTTTCTGAATACGGGAAACCGCGTCTGAATAAACAAATTCATGATATCCTCGGCCACTTTATCAATATACGGCTTCACCTCTAAAAGCGCCTTGTCATACTCACTTCTCTCGGCTTCCATGGCTTGTTCAATTTTTTTTCTGGCCCCCTCAATCTCCTTGGCGCGCTCGGCTTCCTCTTCTTTTACTTCGGCCTCACGCTCTTTTCTTTCTTCTTCCTCAGCCTTACTCTCGGGCTGCTCGGTGAATTTTCCTTTTATCTCGTCGTTCAAATCGCTTTCCAGATCGTCTAAAGCGGCTCCCGCTTTTTCTTCCGCCTCTTCCTCAAATTCCTTCCGCTCCTCATCGGACATACCTTCCAACTTTTCTTTAAGCTTCTTTTCCAGTTCTTTACGCAAATCCTCGGGCATCTGATCCAACGGAAGCGGTTCGCCCGCGCCTTCACCTTCTCCCCCTTCTTCTCCTTCTTCTTTCTTTTCTCCTTCTTCTCCTGAGCCGCTCATTCCCTCTTCCGGCATTTCAATTTCCCCGGTCTCCATCATATCCTTGAGCATCTGTCGCATTTTTTCTTCATCAAAAGATTTGTCCACCAACTTTTCATACTCAGGCCAAATAGCTGAATAAACGATCCTGTACATGAGTTCAGCTTGATCATGGATATCTTCTTCGGTCGGTTCTTTTTCTGGCAAAGCCTCATAAGCCAACTCTGCGTACTTTATGGTTTTATCCAAAGCTTTCTTAACATCATCCGGTAGGTCCTTGGAAAATTTACCGGTGTGCCAATAGCGGATCACCTCCAGTCCGAATTTAATATGCTTTGGTGTATAGCCGATCTGTTCTTTTGCTTTCTCATCCACTCGCTCTTCAGTTGGCAAATCCTCAAAATATACTTTCTCAAGCCATTCCTCGGCACCATCATATTTATCACCAACCCAATTATTCACGCGCGGATCCTCAACCGCGTTCATTAAGAATGAAAACCCCATCTCCTGCCAAACATCCTTAGGAATAAAATCCGTGCGCGATATTTTACGATGAGCCCCTTCGTGCGCGATCACGCCAAAGCAGTAATCAAGTCCTTTTTCGCGAATATCCTCCGGGTCAACCTCAATCTTATTAACCGGCTTAAAGATATACCGCCAGCCACGTTTTTTACCGACCTCCACGCCCATATTAAAATCCTCGCCGATAGCGCGCCCCATGGATCGCAACCGTTCGAGCCTGGTTTCATATTCTGTATCAGGAATCTTAGATTCCTCCGTTTCCTCCACAGATGATGGTGGGAGCGGCATCTCAGGCGGTCGTATTGGTTTTTTTGGCATAAAAATTAGCAATATTTAATAATCGCTTTTTAAGCTGATAATCACAAGTATAAGTTAACATACCGCACATCGACCGCCAAGACGAATCCATTGTAGCTGAATCAATTTTATGCTCTTTGTATTCTCTGCACCTTTTTTCAAAAAGTTTTTGTATTCTTCTGCTTGTAGATGGACGAACCTTCCGATAACCGAACAAAAATCTGATTCCCAGCGTTTCTACGCCGGAGGTTAGTTTATTTATTTTTTGATGAGACTCTGGATATTGTAATAGCAACTTTGACCAAAGAAAATCACGAATTTTCTCGCTTATTTCCACACACTCCATTCTCTTTGCACTAACAATTAAAAAATCGTCAGCGTAACGAAAATATTTTTTAACTCTCATTTCCTCTTTTATAAATTTATCCAAGGAATTCAAATAAATATTAACAAATAACTGGCTTGTCAAATTACCCAATGGTATACCTCGTTTGGCAGCTAAATTGTCTTCCGGATAGCGCAAACCGGATTCATAACTCGAGATGATCTTTTTCAACACATCCAGAGTTTGCGGGCAGTGAATACGTTTTTTAAGATGTTCAAACAGCATATCCTGCCGGATTGAATCAAAACATTTTTCCACATCCCCGTGCAGGACCCAGCATTCTTTTGTGTAATTACAACTCACTTGTCTCAAATATTTTTCGAGTTGAAAAACAGCTTTTTGCGTACCCCGATCAATTCTGCATGAAAAAGAGAAAGGAGAAAAAAGACGATCAAAAAACGGGTAAAGCACACTGTAAACTGCTTGATGTACCAAATGATCCTTAACTGAAGGCGATGAAATTAAACGCGACTTTGGATCATGAACTAGAAAGGCCTTGTACCCTCCGTGTTTATAAGTGCCATTCTCTAACTCCTCTTTTAATGCAACCAAATTGTTTTCTAAATTTTTCTCGAATTCGAGCACCTCCGGTCTGCTCCGTTTGCCACGTCTGTATTTTAACCAAGCATGCCATAAATTTGTCGAATCTGTAATTTTACTAAAACAATTATCTAACACACGCATATGAACACAATAGTTCTTCAAAAAAGTTGTGAAATTTACTCTAGATTGAATCGTTTGATTGGCGGGTGGCCGAAACGTGAACGATATAATCTTGGGCTGCGGCTGGAAACTTCTTGCCTTGTACTCTTGGAGCAAATCGTATCAGCCGAGCAAACCGTACCCGTATTAAAAGATCATCACCTATTAGATGCCGGCGTAAAAACCGAGGTTATAAAAATTCTCCTTCGTATGTCAGTTGAACGCCAGCTAATTAAAGAAACTAACTATTTCTCTATATCGAGTAATCTGGTGGAAATCGGTAAAATGATTGGTGGCTGGAGAAAGTCACTTCGTAAATGACACGACCGCGAGGCGAGCGCCCCTGTTGTCCCAATAATTGTCACGATGATCGTTATCAACGTTGGATGAACCGCCGTTCTCCGAGCTACCTACATTGAGCCGGTGCCCGCCTCGATATTAACCAGGGTCTTGCTATTCACGCACCGATTTCTAAATTTATAGATCTCAGCTGACTTTTAGACTCATCCCGGCCGTCGTGTCTGGTTTCTGAACCACTGACTGCAGCCAGTGGTTTGGGCGAATCGACACCCCGAGATATATAGGGGCCGACTTCATTAGCCCATGCTTCAACTTTCTGTGCCTGCCTTTCGGCAGGAGTCTCAAGGGTTTAGGATTTAATTAATTAGGAATCAGTATCTAAGTGTCAGTATGCTTCCGCAACACGACCGCGAGGCGAGCGCCCCCGCCGTCCCAATAACTGCCACGATGATCGTAATCAACGTTGGATGAACCGCCGCGCCCCGAGCCGCCCACACGGAGCCGGTGCCCGCTGTCTTTTTTGTCTTTTCCGGTTA
>JAHIUG010000091.1 GCA_018817245.1 Patescibacteria group bacterium
AGGGTTTAACTGGTTAATTTGGTTGATTTTTTCCTCGACATTTGATCGTTTCCTTATATAAAGAAAAAGCAGTTAACCATTGTATGAGCGTTTGTTTGCTTCGGAAGCCGCGGCAACGAGACATCAAGTCTCTCATGCACCGAATGCACGACTCAACTGAGTTGCTTGTTGCAGGTAAATTTAGTCCGGGATAACGATGGTATGTATGATAGTCTGGTAGGTCTTTCAGGAGTCCGCGAAGCACTCGTCTGAGGCCTTTGGATTTGGAGTTGTCATGGATGTTTTGAATATCTTGAGAGAGTGTGGCGATCTGTTGTGGATCACGGGCATGAAGCAGATCTTTAACGATTTGATGTACTCTTTGCGCATATTCCGGATTCTTTGATCGTGGTCCTGTTGTTAAATAATTCTGAACAGCTGCTATCAGATGAAAATGACAACGCTGGAGTATCCACTTGCGGGATTTAGCAAGACTGACAAGACCCTTTCCACCGTCACAAACCATTGCAATAGTGCGATTTTGGACCATCCTCAGCAAGGAGTCGAATGCTTTCTTCCAACCATCAAGGTCTTCATGGCCATGAATAACAACAGGTGGCCGGATCGTTGCACTAGAAGAACTAATAGGTCTAAGAAGAATTACATAGATGGTGTATTTCTCTCGACGTATGCGATACCAAATAGCATCAGCAACTGCGATAAGCGGCCCGTGGTCATCATTCTTAATTAACCACTTCGGAAGCTCTGTTTCTATGTAATTGTCGCGACTTCTCGCAAGAGCAACCTGCACAGCATCTTTGCCACATTGTTGACGTTCTGCGATTGCGCGGAGTGGGGTACGGTTTTTAAAATAATTAAGTATCAACTCTTTGTTTGTCCGTCGTTGTTTTCGACCGCGTTTTTTCTTTCGTATGCGCCAAGTGCCAGAGCACTTAAGACACTGACGACGACGCTCTCCATAATGCCGCACAGATGCCCCGCAACAGGGAGATTTCGCGTGCTTATTCATCATATACACGAATACTCCCACAGAATTGTTAGTTCTGTTGCTTAAATGAGCATAGAATCGTTAAGAACGATCAACCAAATTTTCCAGACAATCTCTCGCGCGAATAAGCGAATGATCTTTCAAGTATAAAAAAGCCCCGCTGGAGAAAGTGTCTCCACGGGGTTTTTAGAAGTCTATCTGAGTACTAGAGAAAGCAGCATGCTGACGAGCATGTCGAGTGCTCTAGCTGCGCTTTTCATACTTCTATCCTTACCCTTTCCATAGGACCCACTGCACAAAAGAATAATGTGCACGCAATCATCACGAAACTGCTCATAAACGGACTTGTTACGCAGCATTTCTTTTTGAAGATTGGCTAGATCGAAAGAATCAGAGAGCTCTGACCAAAAGGAAAGTATCAATCCCGGTTTCTCAATCTCTTGATGCATGGCAAGTAAATCGTAAAGCCTAATGATCGCCTCGAGTACATTGTGCTGAGCGAGTAGATCGTAGAGCCCAACTCCAAAGGTGGCATCCACGAGTAACTCACGATCGATTGGCTGTCTTTCGCTGAGCCCCGGAAGCCATGATTGCGACAAAAACCGCTGCACATGTTCATTGCTGCTCACACGCAACTCTGGTTCGCGCGCAAAGAAACGCAGGATGTATTCACGACATACCGAATCTCTGTAATCAACCTGGGGCAAAACACGTTGAATGAACAATCCCAGAGCCAGCTTACGCCTCGATTCATCGCTTTCGATGATTTCAGCCTCGCTTGCAATCTGTAGTAAAAAAGATGTCGCACGACTTGTGTTTACACGATCCCCTCTCCTCGCAACGTCGTGAAGTATCCCATCGAGCTGTGGCCCAATCGTTGCGGTGCGATACGCCTCAGCCAGATCTTCAAAATTGAGGACACGACCCCTTCCCTCAGGCACTGGTTCTGTGAAATAACGTTTCATGTCTCTTTTCCCTTATGCAACTTGGCATTTATCGCCAAGAGCAGGATTGATTCATGACCCCTGAATCCGTCAGGCCGGACCTCACACCAAATGCGCGAGACATGAAATCTTTACCAGTTTTAGCCGCTTTTGTCAACCTTGGACTCATTCGCGCGAATGAGCGAATGAGCGAATGATTGACATTTTGGGTTAAAAATGGAAATATACAGTAACATAAAAATAAAAAACCTAAGATGATTTCAAAGAGGTGGAGAGATGTGTAAAGTAGACAAAACGTCTGAAGTGATTGATGCGGCTATAAGCTATCTCATTTACAAACTCAAGGAGTTGGATCAACAGCACCAAAAAAATAAAGAAGCAATTTTAGAACTCTTGGAGGGAGTTGCTACGCAAGATGACCAATGGGATAGAAGACTGGAGAATACGAGAATATCTCACGAGATTGTGAAAGCAAAAATGTCCGTGTTAATAGAACTCTTTCTGTCATTCGTCAGATTTGTTCCACGCGACAAGCGCCAAGAAATCACACAGATCATTCGCTCGCTACCCGAAAACTTTATAGACATTGACCCCAATCTCTTTTCCATTGATATCAATGCTCTAAAACAATTGGACAGTGGCACTAATGGAAGCTAAAAGCTCCAATCTCAATACAGCAAGAAATTCGTTGACACGAATAGTACTGCTGTTTTTTTTATACAAAAAAAGACCGACGTGAATCGGTCTTTGTAGCAGAGGTCTTTAGCCTGCGTTAGAGAAAAAAGAACTATTCCATCTCAGGCAAAACCCACAGCGGATCCTGCATGTGTTTGGGCAATTCGCCTTTCCACTTCTTCTC
>JAHIUG010000092.1 GCA_018817245.1 Patescibacteria group bacterium
CGGGGGTAGTGGAGAAATCTTTTAGAAAGATCTCTCCGTTACGCTCGAGATGACAGACATTTGTCATTTCGACCGGAGCCCGCCATAGTCTAAGAAGCGGGGGTAGTGGAGAAATCTTTTAGAAAGATCTCTCGGCTACGCTCGAGATGACAGAAGGGTCTCGTTCCGCTCCTCGCAATGACGAATACTTACAATCCAGAATCTCTCAACTGCTCAATCATCTTCTTTTGCTCGCGGCTTAAATTTTTCTCTACTTTTGTTTGCACTGTAATTAAATGATCACCGCGTCCCAGCGAGCGCATAAATGGAATTCCTTTTCCGCGCAGTTTAAAAACAGTTCCGGGTTTTGTTGATGATGGAATTTTTAGCGATCCCTGACCGTCCACGGTTTCAACGTCTATTTTTCCTCCCAATGAAAGCATGGAGTATGGAACTTCCACTGTGGATAAAATATCGTTTACTTCACGTGTGAATATTGGGTGCTGCTTAACTCGAATGCGTAAGAATAAATCGCCGGATTTACCTTCGCGGCCCGGATTCTCACCTTCACCTGTTATCCTTACGCCTTCCGTATCAGAAATACCGGCTGGAATTGGCACATCAATCTCTTTATCGATTTTTTCTATACCGTTCCCCTTACACTGAGAGCAAGATTTTTCAGGAACCTCACCTTTTCCGTAACATTTTGCGCAAGTGGCGAGAGACTGCACCGTGCCAAATATAGTCCGCTGCGCTTTTTGCACACGTCCCTGTCCTCCGCATTCCTGACATGTATTTATCTTTGATCCCTCTTCCGCACCGATGCCTTTGCATTTTGTGCACTTGTCATGTTTATACAGTCTAATTTTTTTAGTAACGCCTTTTACCATTTCCAAAAAGTCGAGTTCAACATCCATTTGAATGTCCTGCCCACGTCGTTGCTTTGTGTTATGACTACCAAAACCAAACATTCCTCCCAGAATGTCACCGAGGTCACCCATATCACCCATGTTTACGTTAAATCCGCTAGGATTAAATCCACCGGCGCCAAATGGACTACTGCCGCCAAACGGTGATCCGCCATTTTCAAAAGCTGCAGATCCGAATTGATCATATTGCGCGCGCTTTTTGTCATCTCCTAAAACCTGGAAAGCCTCGTTCACTTCTTTGAACTTTGCTTCGTCCCCTCCGTTTTTATCAGGATGATGTTGGTGCGCCAAACGACGATAAGCTTTTTTTATCTCATCTTGCGTAGCGCCTTTTTCAACGCCTAAATCTTGATAATAGTTTTTGGACATAAATCTAGAATGCCATCCTGATTATTTCTGTCATTTCGACCGGAGCGTAACGTAGTGGAGTGTAGCGGAGAAATCTTTTAGAAAGATCTCTCCGCTCCGGTCGAGATGACAAATTTAATTTAGCTCGTAATGACAAATAACTTACGATAACAGTTTCGGTTCTCCCGCTTCTTCAATTGCTCCGTGTTGATTTTCGTATTTCTTTATGTTGTCTGCAAGTGCGTGAGCGATTCGCTTCATATGCGCCGGCGAGACGATCAAACGAGAAACAAGCTCTCCCTGCGGAGGAAATGCCAGCATAAAATCCAGCACGAATTCTTCTTTTGAATGAGAAACCTGCATCATGTTGGCGTATTGTCCGCGCAACACATCGTCTTGAGCTTTGATATTTAGATCGGGCATATTAGTCACGTATCACATAACACGTATCACGTATCATTATTTTAGAATTAATATGTTATGTGTTACGAGTTACGTGTTATCATTTTTCTCTTCAAAATCCGCTTCTTTTGGTTCAGCATCACTTTGTGCTCCTTGTTCTGGAGACTGCTCCGCTCCCTGTTCGGATGTTTGAGCGGCCTCAGCTTTCTTCTGTTCAGCCTGATACATTGCAGCGCCAACCTTTTGTGCAACCTCAGCTAATTCGTCCGCTGCTTTCTTAAGCGCTTCAACATCCTCACTATCCTTAAGAGCTTTAAGCGCTTCAAGTTTTACTTCCACGGCTTTCTTGTCTTCTTCTGCAGCTTTATCCCCCGCTTCCTTTAGCATCTTTTCAGTAGTATAGACCATCGTCTCAGCAGTATTCCTAGCTTCAATAAGTTCGTGCTTCTTTTTGTCTTCTTCCGCGTGCATTTCCGCATCTTTCTTCATCTTTTCAACTTCAGCATCCGATAAATTGGTAGAAGCTGTAATTGTGATTTTTTGCTCTTTTCCGCTTGCTTTATCCTGCGCTTTCACTGACAAAATTCCGTTTGCATCAATGTCAAACGTTACTTCAATCTGCGGAACTCCGCGTGGTGCCGGTGGCAATCCGGACAAAGTGAAGCGTCCAAGCGTTCTATTGTCAGCAGACATTTCTCTCTCACCCTGCAAAATATGAATTTCCACCGTGCTTTGGCTGTCAGCCGCAGTTGAGAAGATTTGTGACTTGGATGTGGGAACGGTTGTGTTGCGCTCAATCAACTTTGTGGATATCCCGCCAAGTGTCTCAAGGCCCAAAGATAACGGTGTAACATCCAAAAGCAATAAATCGCCCTTAATATCTCCCTGCAAATTTCCCGCCTGTACAGCTGCACCGATTGCAACAACTTCATCTGGATTTACAGTAACATTCGGTTTTTTTCCGAAAAATTCTTCAACTTTCTTTTGCACTAACGGCATTCTCGTCATTCCGCCAACAAGAATTACATCGTTGATATCAGCGTTTTTCATACCCGCGTCATCCAGCGCTTTTTTACATGGCACCAAAGTTTTATCAACAAGATCAGAAACCAATTCTTCCATTTTAGCGCGAGTCATTTTCAGCAAAAGATGCTTTGGGCCGTTTGAGTCGCTGGTAATAAACGGCTGGTTAATCTCTGTTTCCATTGCGCTTGAAAGTTCGATCTTGGCTTTTTCGGCGGCTTCTTTAATGCGCTGCGTTGCCATTGAATCTTTTCCAAGATCAATCCCCTCCTGCTTTTTAAACTCTTCCAAAATCCATTTGATTATCACCTGATCAAAGTCATCACCACCCAAGTGTGTGTCACCATTGGTAGCGCGGACCTCAACAGTATTCTGTTCAGTTGAAGGATCAAACGCAACCTCAAGAACTGAGATGTCAAAAGTTCCGCCACCCAGGTCGTAAACCACAATCTTTTCATCCTTTTTAGTATCGAATCCATAGGCCAAAGCCGCCGCTGTCGGCTCGTTAATAATTCGACGCACTTTTAAACCCGCGATTTCACCCGCGACTTTTGTTGCTTGTCGCTGTGAATCGTCAAAATATGCTGGGACAGTAATAATCGCTTCTTCTATTTTCTCGCCAATCTTAGCTTCTGCATCATTCTTCATTTTTTGAAGAATCATTGCTGAGATTTCTTCCGGCGAATACTCTTTGTCACCCATTGAAATTTTTAATCCGTTATCCTTTTTTACTATCTTGTATGGAAGAGACTCCAAATCACGCTGAACTTCGGCATCATCCCAACGACGCCCAATCAAGCGCTTGATGGAAAAAAGTGTATTTTCAGGATTAACAACCGCCTGACGTTTTGCGACTTGACCAACCAAGCGCTCGCCGGTTTTTGAAATAGCCACCATTGATGGGGTGGTACGATTTCCCTCAGTGTTTTCAATCACTTTTGGTTGTCCGCCTTCCACCACGGCCATGCATGAATTTGTAGTTCCAAGATCAATTCCTAGTATTTTCATATATTTAGTTTGTAGTTAGTAGTAATTTACATTTGTCATTTCGACCATAGCGGAGAAATCTCTCTGAGAGATCTCTCTGTTTCGCTCACGCTTCAGTCGAGATGACAGTTTGTTTGTTTTTTACTCTTTTGATAACACTACTTTTGCCGGTCTTATTAATTTATCTTTTAATTTATAACCGTTTTGTTCTATTCGAATTATTTTACCTGCTGCCACATCCTCATTTTCTTCTTCCGCAATTGCTTCGTGAATCTCCGGATTAAATTCTCCGCTCGCGTCCACAACCTCCAAACCCATTTCATTAAATACCGTTTCCCACAGAGCGCGCACAGCATGCAAGCCCGTGATCCAATTTTTAAGTTGTTTCTGATCTTCCGGCGAACAAGATGAGATATTCGGAGTATGTTCGAGCGCCAGTTCAAAATGATCAATTATCGGCAAAATGACAGTCAGTATATTCTCGCTCGCATAATCTCTGACTCCGCTAATCTTCTTTTCAGTTTCTTTTTGAAGATTCTCGTAGTCGGCTTTGGCGCGCTTCCATCCGGCAAGATATTCGTCGGATTGAGCTTTAAGAGATTCAATCTCATTTATTTCATCATCTTTCATAATATTTACTGAAGAACTTAAGAGCTTACGAACTGGGGACTTAGGAAAAATCGTTCTTTGGTTTTTTAGTCCTTTAGTCCATAAGTTAATTGAATAATTCTTTAGCTGCTCTGAGCAGAGCAAACCCGCGCGGATAATCCATTCGTATTGGACCCAAAACGCCGATTAAAGTTCCATCAGACAATTTGAGAACAATTGATCCGCAATCTTCACCGAACGGACAATCTCCACCAATCAGAGCGGTTGGTTCAGCAAAATCTTGAAACAGCATACTCTCAACAATTTCATCCATTCGATCAAAAACCTGTCCAAGTCCAACAAGTCTTTCGTGATTGGCAAACTCAGGTTGAGATAAAAGATGGGTGAGTCCGGCAGAAAAGATATCAGAGTGTTTTGCCACAACAACCGCATGCTCGGTCATGTCAGCCACAAGCTTGGCCAGCTGCCTCATCTGAGTTGTAGATTGATCAGAAGACATGTGTGCTTCTTCAAATTTTTTAAATTCTCCGTGTTTAGGAGCGCGTTCTTCCATTAATTCTTTCAAATAAAAGCGATATCCCTTTTCAGTTGGAACGCGGCCCGACGAAGTGTGTGGCTGCGTAAGATAACCCTGATCATCCAAAAATGCCAGCCAGTTACGAATGGTTGCTGGGCTAACACCAAGATCAAACTTCTCGACCAGATATTGTGAACCAACCGGCTCACCGGTTTGTACTACTTCTTCCACTACAATACGGAGAAGCTGCTTTAGACGATCATGCATATTAACGAGTTAGCACTTTACCACATAGACTGCTAGTTTTGCAATACCTTAATATATCGTATAAAATTTGGGGGTTCTGAGGTAATCATGATAGAAATTACTTTGGAGGAAAAATGAGAGTTCTAATCGTGATCAGTCACAATGGAGAGAAAATAATTGATGTGGCACTCGCCCTCGGCCATTTGGAGGGTTTTGCATCGGGCAATGTACTGATATTACACGCTCCCAAATCAGTCAACGAACGCGCCGCGTCGCGCAAACTTCGTAAAGCACTGAACGTACAAGTTCAAATCAAGGAATCCATCGGTGAATACGAAGATCCCGATAACTCGATCTATGAACAATTCCGTGTAGTGGTCAGATTCCGACATTCAAATGCAGTATCAGGAGCTGGCCTTATCAAAGGAGCATCCTCAATTCTAGTTGCAAAAACTGGACCGAGTAGCATAACCATGTCCTGGACAAACTAAAGTGGTGAAATATCCTCACTCATCACACTTCCAAAAACACTGTGCTCCGCATGGTGTTTTTTTAAAATCCCGTCATACTCGTCACTAAGTGACGAGTATCATAAATTAATATAAATGAAGATTTATTGCACTCCCAATACTAGTCACTTAGTGACTAGTATTGGGAGACTGAACTTTTGAATTGTTCTCCGCGGTCGAATTCGTTTTTGAAAATGCCGAAACTTGCGCAGCCTGGGGAGAGTAGAATGCAGTCCCCTTTCTCAGCATTCTTTACATGAAATTCAAAAGCCTCTTTCATGTTCGCGGCTCGTTCGAATTGAACTCCAACCTTCTTAAGTTCGGAAGTTAATTTCTTAAACGCAGTGCCTTCAAAAACTGTGAGCGAGACTTTTGAGCGCTTTAATTCTTTGGCCAATTCTTTAAACTCAAGTTCTTTGTCCGCTCCTCCGGCTATTAGATGAATCTTCTTACAAACCGGCTTCAAAGCTTTAAGCGCAGCGATTGCAGCATCTGGCGTCGTGCTAGTTGTATCATTTACAAATCGAACTCCCTTTTTCGTAGCAATAGTCTCTAGTCGATTTTCTAGTCCTTTATAAGTTTTACCTACTGACTTAATTGCGCTCATTGAGGCGCCAGCCAACTTCGCTGCTGTTGCTGCTGCAAGAAAATTCAAGACATTGTGTTCACCTAGCAATTTCAAATCTTTTCGATGTATTACTTTGACCCTTTTCCCGCTCCTCAGATCTTCAATCTCTAATTCGCTCGAATTAGAGATAGGGGTTTTGAATAAGAGAACTTGGCTAGGGGCTTGATCGGCGAATTCTTTGGTTCGTCCATCTTTCTTATTTAAAATCAAATAATCATCCGGGCTTTGGTGGCGGAAGATCTGAGCCTTGGCTTCAACATAATCATCCATGCCTTCGTAAGAGTTTAAATGGTCACGCATGATGTTGGTGATCACTGCGATGTGCGGACTTAAACTGCGCAGTCCGGTTGTTTCCAATTGCCAGCTGGAATATTCAAGCACGCAGATGTCACCCTTCTTTACTTTGGAAAGAAATGTGAGCGGAGAAACTAGAATGTTGCCGCCAACCCACACGCGCTTGCCGGATTTCTTGAGCATCTCACCGATCAGGCTGGTTGTCGTGCTTTTTCCGCGTGTTCCCGTAATACCAACAATCGGACAAGGACAGGCCGTCATAAAAAGGGATGAGTCGGATTCAATTCGCTTTCCTAATTTCATTGCCAACTTCATTTCCGGAAGATCAGGACGCACTCGCGGATTCCGAACAATCATATCTGCCCAGCGAATATCTTCCTGTCGATGTTTACCAAGAATCAGCTTCACATTCTTAAAACCCTTCAATCTCTTAACGTTGTCGCCCAATTCTTTTGCGGTTTTCTGATCTGTCACACGAACTTCATGCCCCTTGCGCGCAAAAAACAAAGCGGCAGATATACCACTGCCTTCTTTAAACTGACCCAGCCCTAAAATTAGAATTTTTTGTTTCATATTAAAATCTCCCCGTTAACCTTGACCACCTGACTATTATCATGGCTTTCGCAATCTGCAAACCCATCACAAAGTAACCCCACAATCCTCTAACAAATCCGACCTTCTCCATCTTGCGTCGCATACTCAATCCAAAACAAGCGACAGCTCCGTAAGGCAGTCCTCTGCTGCGACAAAAATAATTAAGCGCAGATTCGATCATAAAGCCCTGTAGATATTTGTCCGGTACGTTTTCAAAAATGTGTCTCTGCATTGCGCGTTCTCCACCAATCAAAGGAAGATGATGCGCTATTTTCATAAAAAACTTTCCCCTGTCTCGTAGCGCCACATTCATGGCTAGTTTGCCATCAACAACCGGCTTGATCACGCCTTCAATGTGTTTGATAGTAAAGCCTCGTAAATCCGCATCGCAAAAAAAGACAATCGGCGCGTCAGTATGTGCTACTCCGTGTTGCAGAGCCGCTCCCTTGCCTCTATTAATCGGAAATTGATGCGCTAAGGTTGCGCCGTTCTTTTTAGCAAGTTCAACCGTTCGATCTGTTGAACCGTCTGAAATAACAATTATATCTCTAAACATTTTAGAATCAGAGAGTGCCTTAACAACAGGACCGATGGTCTCTTCTTCATTGTAAGCCGGTACGATTGCGGCAACTACGGATTTTTTCGGAGTACTGTGTACGACGTTCTTTGTTTCCTTTTTCATAGGCGACGTGATAAATCGTAACGTAACTCTTCTAACCTGCGCAGGTTTCTTTTTGCTTGATCAAATTTATTTCGTAAATTTCCGGTCAGATCCATATTTAGCAGCGCTTCAACAACATTGCGTGTCGCTGAATACATATGGTCAACAGTTTTCTTATCTCCTTCTGTAGCTTTGATAACCGACTGCCGGACCAACTCACCTGTAAAATCCGCAAGTCCGCCAATTACAATATCAGGCTCGTCCGTTGGAAGATCCGCGTTCCATATCTGACCTGTACTCATGTATTCATAAAAAAAGATGGCTTCACAATATTCTTCCAAACCGGCACGCCACATACCTTCGAATTCTGCGGCTTTTTCGCGTTTGCAAATCTTTTCACCTGCTTTAAATGCTTTGGTAGCAGCCCCAAGTTCGAGCTTGGCTTTTTTTATGTCTCCTCGATGCACGCTAAAAATTGCCCTTTTTGCCGAGCTTAAAATTTCAGCAGCGTGACTTTGGATCTGCCTGCGCTCCTTGATCTTGGTCTTGAATTTAGTTGTTACTTTTTGAAAAGATAGTTTCATATTTCCTTATGTCATCCTGAGTGGAGCGCAGCGGAACCGAAGGATCTAGCCTCGTACTTCTGTGCTGCCAGATTCTCCTGCCTGCCGGTAGGCAGGTCGGCTACACTTCGTTTCGCTCAGAATGACAGTTGTATAATTTAGATATGTTACGTGCTACGTGTTATGTGCTATGTGTTATGAGTAAGTAATTTCTCATACTCACTCTCCGTCTTCTCAGTTATGTAATCCCAATTATACAAACGTCGCACAACATCTATTGCACGCGTTCCTCTTATCTTCACCAACACGGGATCTGAAATCAACCATTGTAAAACCTCGCGTAATTTATCAACGTCACCAACCGGGAAAGTTATGCCCGAATGATCAACAAGCTCGCGATTAGCCGGAATATCACTCATCACAACCAGCTTGCCATGTGACATTGCTTCCAGAATCACAAAAGCCAATCCCTCGACTTTGGACGGATGCACCATGCAATAACAATGCGCTAAAAGTTGTTCAAGCTCTTCGCCGGTTTTCTCGCCAAGCATAATTACTCGCTCGTCCTTTGCAGCCATTCTTTCCAGCTTAAATTTGTATTCGACTGAATCCGGAGGAGCTTCGCCGATTATCAAAAGTTTTTTGTCGGTCTCAATCTCACTAAAAGCGGCGATTGCAAATTCATAAGCCTTAACAGGAGTGAGTCGCCCTAAAGTAATGAGATATTCATTCGGTTTCACACCTATATCTTTTAAATAAGACGTGCCCGAGATTTTTGACGGAACCTCAACAGCATTTGGAATGTACGCTGCGTCGCGACCATACATTTTTCTGCAAAATAATTGTAAGTTATGAGAAACGGTTATTGTTTGATGTGGAAATCTATTTATAGTCCATTCACCAAATGTGAGATATGTACGCGCCAACCATTTCCATTTTCTGTTAAGTCTATCGTGTGAGTGAAATGTAGCGATAATTTTCGTGCCCGGTTTAAAAACACGAGGGATCCACGAGAGCGTTGATGCGCCAACTCCGTGATAATGCACAATGTCTACATCCTGAAATAAAACGTGGATGGATGATAAAAAAACGTGGACGATTGCATCCAAATGCTTTCGTCGAATTGTCGGCAGTGTGATCAATTTTATGCGGTTCCAGCTCTTCTTTCGCTCGGGATTTGCATACGGTCGAACGTATACAGTGACATGATGACCGCGCTGCTGCAGATGTGTGGCCAGCATTTCTACGTGCGTCTCAACACCACCACCCTGCGCCTTTGCAGCGGGTATGCCTTTTTGTCCGATCATTGCTATTCGCATGTAGGTATTGCTTTTTTCGCTTAAATACATTAATATCTTACCGCAATTACCTTCCACTGTCATCCCAGACTTGATCTGGGATCCATGTCAGAATGAATAGAGATGTATATAGTCTAGTAGCTCAGTTTGTAGAGCACCCCAGAAAGTTTTCGGAACTGTAGTAAGTTCAAATCATTAATAATAAAAACAACTAATAATTATGGCTCGGTAGCTCAGTTGGTAGAGCAGCTCGAACCCCGAAAGCTTTCGGGGCAGGCAGCTTTCGGGGACGGTCGTGGATCAATATGGCAACTGTTTACATCTTAAAAGACTTAAATGACAAAATCTATGTTGGTAGTACAACTAATATAGAGCGCCGTATCTCCGAACACGAACGTGGGCATACAGCCACGACCAGAAGATTGAATGATCCAAAGATTGCATGGAAGCAAGATTTTCCAACACTTGAACAAGCTAGAAAAATAGAAAGAAAAATTAAAAAATGGAAAAGTAGAAAGATGATAGAATTACTTATTAACGGAACAATCAGCATCTAAGCATGGCCTGGTAGCTCAGTTGGTAGAGCAGTGGCCTTTTAAGCCAACGGTCGTGGGTTCAAATCCCACCCAGGTCACCATGCAAAAGACACACCCCCATTGGTGTGTTTTTTGATCAGACCGTAGAGCAGCCCCGAACGCTTTCGGGGACGGTCGTGGGTTCAAATCCCACCCAGGTCACCACGTAAAAA
>JAHIUG010000093.1 GCA_018817245.1 Patescibacteria group bacterium
AATTTGGGCTTTGGCTCAACTTTAGTAGTAGGCAGCCAGGGCGCTGGAGCGAGTCTTGGTACTTTGGAGGGTGGTATAAATGTTTCCTCAACCCTTGATTTGCTTAGTGATGCTGCCTTGGATATCGGTTCTGGCACAACAACGATTTACGGTTATTTTACAGCAACAGATAGTGGCACAACGATTTATAATAGATCCGGCACACTGGAATTACAGGCAGATGGAGACTTTAGAGGTGTTCAGTATTATGGCGGCTCAGGTAAAGCTGTAATTGTGATTGATGGCGACAGTTCGATCTTTTGGTTTCCAAACACAGCATCTACTGTAGCGTTCAGCTTTAACGATCTATATGTTTATCGTGACGGTGTAATTGGATCTATAAATATTAGCGGCAGCGTAACTACTACAGGTGATTTTCATGTTTTTTCAGGATCGGCAAGTCATGATGTTGTTGAAGCTACTAGCACAATGGCAATCGCCGGAGATTTTATTATTGATGCTGGTGCAGATTGGAGTTATAGCATAGCTGGTAGTGATACTAGCGTTATTATTCTTAATGGCTCAGGAGATCAATTGATTAGGTCTGCCAACTTCTTGCATTTACGTGTAAATAAACCGAGCGGCACAGCTACTTTGCAAATAAGCACAGCAGTAGCAAATACATTTAATCTTTATTCCGGAACACTGGATGCTGATGATAAAAACCTTACGGTTAGCGAGACTGTTAATATCGAGACAGGTACAGTAACTTCGACAAGCGGTAACTTTATCTTTAGCTCAATAACTAATGTAAACAACTCAGGAAAGTTAAGCACTAATTCAGGTGACATAACGGTAAGTGGTACTTTCCAAGTAAACAACTCGTCAGAATTAGATATTGGATCAGGAACAACCACTGCTGTGGGGCAATTCAATCTTATAGGTGCTGGAACCATAAATATGCGTGCTGGAACCTTGGAACTTCAAGATAGTGCAACCATGACAGGTGGTGTGATTAATGGAGGAATAGGTAAGTTGTCATTGGCAGGCGGCAGTGCTCAGTCAATTTATTTCCCAATAGATGCGTCATCATTCTTATATAACTTTGAAGTTAACAAAAGCTCGAATACAGCAACCTTTTTTAGCAACACCACATCTACGAATGATTTCATTTTAACGAGCGGTGGCCTCTCTCTGAGCTCTTATTCATTTTTTGTGGGCGGTGATTTTATCGAAAACGGAGGTATTTTTACTCCAAGTACAGGTACTGTTGAGTTAGATGGCTCAGGTGCACAGAGTGTGAGTTCCACTGGGTTTTATAATCTGACATCTAACCAGGGCGGTGGTACAGCTACGCAGGTTGCAGATATGACCATTTCGAATGATTTCTATATCCGAGGCGGCACTTGGGATGCGAATAGTAAGGATACAAGTGTGGCCGGAGATTTTGGAGTTATTTATTCAGGCGCCTTTACTCCCGGCACCGGAACCATAACCATGAACGGAACTTCAGCTCAGACAATTACGGCAGGTGCTTTCAATACTTTGGGTTTTTACAATCTGACCATAAATAATTCCGGCAATACTATTGATATTTTGGAGAATGCTACAACAACTAACGCATTCACTGTTACGGCAGGCACGTTCGATATTAATAGTACGGTTTTCTCAGCCACGAATACTTATTCAAATTTAGGCAATGTTACTTCGAGCGCGAGCGGCAGAATCATACATCCGGGCACAGTATTGATTACGGATAGTGGTGGTAGTGAAGTTTCATCAATAACAACGGCTGGAACTCTTTACGTGACCGTAAACGATTCAAATCGTAACTTAGACGGTACATCGGTTGAGACTATGACAGTAACAGTTACTGTAAACGCAGCTGGCGGCAGTGACACAGAGACCTTAACGTTAACTGAAACCGGCGCAGCTACGGGAATTTTCCGTAACTCATCTGCGATTAATGTTGTAACATCTAATTCAGTGACCACGGGTAATAATCAGATTGAAATCACAGCCAGCGGAACGGGTTCGACAAGTTACACGGACAATCAGGATTCTGCGGACACGGATTCCGATACCACAAGCCTGGTTTATTCATCTGCTACAATACAACCAGGCGGCGGAGGCAGCGGGGGAGGTGGCGAAGGTTCTGCAGACGGTGCAATGGGATTTGAACAAACTCCGGAAGAAATTCTTCAGGGCAGTGTTGCCGAGCTCACGAATTTGGGCTTTGCCGTACATGATTTGGTGAAACTACCAGATGACGGCAATGCTGAGACTCAGGGTGATTCTGCGGTTTATTATCTTGGAGGAGATGGAAAACGCCACGCCTTCCCGAACTCAAAAGCTTACTTCACTTGGTATTGCGGTTTTGATGGCGTGAAGATCATTCCGGCGGATAAATTGGCAGTGATTCCTCTTGGAAAAAACATCACATATCGCCCAGGTCTGAAGATGGTAAAGTTTCTGACAGATCCGAAAGTGTATACGGTACTCAAAGGAGGCGAACTGCACTGGGTACAGACCGAAGAGCTGGCTATCGAATTGTACGGATCAAATTGGAATAAGAAGATTGACGATATCTCAGACGCGTTTTATATCAATTATTCATTTGGTGACGACGTGACCAGCGGAAACAAAGCTCAATTTGACGCTAAGACTTCTGAAAAGTCCGTAACGCATCCGAGCGACAGTTTGAATATATTGGGTTATGTGGCGAGCGCGGCAGGAGACGGCTTAGTTTGTCCGCTCAGAGATTCTGATGGCGATGGTTTGACTGATGTTCGAGAAGAAGAATTGGGAACAGATCCATACAACGCCGACACAGATGGTGATGGCTACTCAGATAGTGAAGAGATTGCTAACGGTTATGACCCACTTTCGAACGACTCTGATGGTGACGGACTGACAGATGCGGATGAGTTGAGTAAATATAAAACCGATCCGTTAAAAGCCGATACGGACGGAGATGGATATTCGGACGGAGAAGAGGTTGCGAACGGATATAATCCGCTCGGAGAGTGATAAAATATAAATTACAAATTCCCCTCTTGGGTCAATCTCCTTTTTGTCATCTCGACCAACGCGGAGAGATCTCGTTTGGAACTGGATCCCCCCGATAGCTATCGGGGGGATGACAGAAAGAAAGATTTCTCCGCTCCGCCCCGAAAGCTTTCGGGGCTAGGGTCGAAATGACAGGTAGGAGATTGTTTTGATCTAAAACGAGGGAACTACATGTGTAAGATAAATGGCCGCGCCAATATAAAAAATAAAGAAAATTCCAACCGCCCACAAAAAAGTCATTTCATAATCAATGATTGCCGGCAGCAAGTGATAAATTGTGATAGCAACGATTAAGACTAGTACAGCAATAATGATTGGAAGTAAGGGCATAAGGGTCTACGAATTACGAATTTTATACTAATATATATGAATAATTTCCAACTTCCAATTTCCAAACGTTTGAGAATTGAGACTTGAAAATTGAGAATTGGAAATTGTGTTATGTGCTGTGTGTTTCGTGATATGTGACAATGTGACTTCAAGACTGGTCAAAAAGTGTAAAATAAGGTAGGCTGCAGCTCGTTATTATGGAGCCATTTTATCCCAAATATACAGCTCAAATATTAAGCATTCTGCGCTCAAACCCCCATAATTTAGCGGAAGAACAGGGTGCGCGCATAACAGTTGACCACACGGTCAGCCGTTTTGCATTTCTTTACGAAAAGATCCGTAATGTTGTTGATTATAAGGATGAACATTTGATTCGTAAAGCTGCGATTTCTAGAATTCTAAAAAGACAGCTAATGCTGGAGAGCAATCCGGACCTTATCGCAGATAGACTGGTGAAAGAGTTGATCGGTGCTCGTTATCTGGCAAATGGCATTTTGGATGAGGCTATAATCAACAAAGTTTCTCTTCCAATCAAAAAATACTTAGCGCTGTCAAAAGTTAAGGCGGGTCCGGAAAAACATTTGAACTGGATGCGCGGCCTTATCGCGGTTGAGATTGAAGAAATCCTTGTGGATGCTTCAGAGGAAAAAGCGCTCATAACTTTTTTATATGAAAGATTATTGCCCGTCGTTCGGGTGAGGGGATTGGATTTGAGCGAGACAGAGCTTCATCTTCAGGTTTACATAGCGTGTTATCGCGCGCTTATAAAGGCGGATAGTGACATGCTGGGATATAAACTCCTGCGTGCTTATCTTCCGGAATGGATGCATCCACAAGAATGGCTTGAAAATCCTCGTCCCATTGCAGAGCGTCTGGTGGCTTTGGAGCGAAGAATCAAACTTAGATTGCGCCATCCGCTTTCACAAAAGTTTTTGCGTATTGTTAAGCCATGGGCAGTTTCCCTTGGAATCCTTCGCGATGTCCTAAAAGAAAAACCCGAAGAAATTGAAGAGCTTTTGATGAAGCCGGAAGATCTTGCGATCAAAATTGCGCGTAAGGCTGAAGAGAGATATAAGCGCGCGAAAACGAAGCTCCGTCGCGGTACGGTTCGGGCAATTATTTATTTGTTTCTTACTAAAATGCTCGTGGCGTTGTTGGTTGAGGTGCCGTTGGAATGGTTGTGGTATGAAGATATCAATCGGCTTGCACTGGCGGTTAATCTATTGTTCCCTCCCGCCCTCATGTTTTTGGTTGGGCTGCTTATCAAGGTGCCCGGTCAGGCAAATACGCAGAAACTTAAAGACGGTGTGAAAAAGTTGTTGGACGAAGAACCTATTGTTGTGGGCGAAATTCGCGCGCCAAAACAACGAACAGGCACAAAGAGATTTTGGTTTACCATTACTTACGCCGCAACGTTTCTGCTTTCATTCGGTTTGATATACAGCATTTTGCGCGCCATAGATTTTACCGGAATTTCGATTGTTATCTTTATTTTCTTCTTGTGTATTGTGAGTTTTTTCGGTTTCCGTTTACGCATGACAGCTCGAGAAGTGGTTGTTGTGGAAGGAAGACAGAGAACCTGGTCTGTGCTGGCCGATTTCTTGTCTTTGCCGATTTTACGCGCTGGACAGTGGTTGTCTCGCGGAATTAGCAGATTTAACGTGTTTGTATTTATTTTTGACTTTTTGTTTGAAGCACCGTTTAAGATATTTCTCACAGTTCTGGAAGAGTGGTTTTCATTTATGCGAGAGAAGAAGGACGAGCTGCAATAATCACGTAACACATAACACATAACTCGTAACGCGTAACTCGTAACGCGTAACTCGTAACTCGTAATATATTCGTATAAGATTCGCCTGCCTGTCGGTAGGCAAGTAATTTAGTAGACCTCCATGAAAGTATTAAAAACTCCACACGGCGAACTAAAAACTCCGTTTTTCATGCCAATAGCAACAAAGGGAGCGGTTAAGACGCTTTCGAGTTTTGATATAGAACGCCTTGGTAGTCCGATAATTTTGTCAAATACGTATCATTTGTATTTGCGACCCGGCATGGACGTGATTAAGCATTTTGGCGGATTGCATAAGTTTATGGATTGGGACGGAGCATTACTCACGGATTCCGGAGGTTACCAGGTATTTTCTTTGGCAAAGATAAGAAAGCTGACAGAAGAAGGTGTTAAATTTGCATCTCATATTGATGGATCGCGACATTTGCTTACTCCGGAACTTTCAATTGAAATTCAACAAACGTTGGGAAGTGACATAGTAATGGTTTTAGATGAATGTACTCCGCCGGATATGTCGCTCACAGATCTTAAAAAATCTGTGGAGCGCACAACTCGCTGGGCTGAACGTTCTAAGGCTGCTTTTGAAAAGGGGAGAGACGCATCGAACAATTTTGGTGCTCAATTGTTTGGGATCGTTCAAGGAGGTACGGACATTGATCTTCGTATCAAACATGCGCAGGATTTGATGAAGATTGGTTTTGACGGATATGCAATCGGGGGTCTATCCGTGGGTGAACCGTTTGAACAGGCGCTTGAAGTTATTAAGGCTTTGGATGAAGTTTTACCAAAAGATAAGCCGCGTTATTTTATGGGCGGGGGAAAACCCGATGAAATTGTTGCGTATGTGAAAAACGGAATTGATATGTTTGATTGCGTTATTCCAACGAGAAACGCGCGCCATGGTTTGATTTATAGATTTGTGCACGATGATTTATCTAAGCCTGATTTTTTTGAATCCATTCATATTACAAACGAGAAGTGGAAATTCGATGAAGCTACGCTAGCATATCCAAACGATGACGACCCGATATCTAAAGAGTTAAGTCGTTATTCGTACGCGTATCTTCGTCATTTATTTACAGTGGAGGAGGTTTTAGGGCAGCGTCTTGCCACTTTGATGAATCTGAAATTTTATCTTGGATTAATGGAAAGGCTTCGTTCTTGACCGAAACTTTTGGTAATGATAGTCTGTTTGCCTTCGTACATTTCATCTGAGACAGGAGGAGAGAATGACGGATTTGCAGAACAGGATCATACACGGATGTCAGCTCACAGTGCTGACTTGCATTGATTTTCGACTTCACGGAGCGTGGGATCTTCACAAATGTATGGTAGATGAGTTCAGACAAGGTAAGGACCCAGGCTATGGTTTTTATGACCCTCTTACATTGCCTGGCGCGTGTCACCGTCTGGTTCGTCAGACGCTCACTCGTAAGATGATTGTGATCGAAGATCTGGGGGCTTCGGTTAGCATGCACAGCCCAGAAACTATCGTGCTGATTCAGCACGAACAGTGTGGAGGATACGCGGCTGATCAGAACATTCAGTTCGAATCCACGGCTCACGAGCGAAGAGTGTTGCTTGAGGACATTGTCGCCTCTGCTAGAATCTTGAGAGGTCATTTCCCACAGCTCACTGTTCTGGGATTTATCGCGAGAGTGGATGACAAGCGCATTCTAGGAATGGATCGAGTGTTCGACTCTTCGAACCAACATGTAACCGATCAGGCGCAGGCTAGCGTCTAGCCCCCGATGCTTCATCCATTCAAACCGGCGAGCTCTAGCTCCCGGTTTTTTCTTGCTTGCAGATTGAATGATCAAGCGTTACAGTAATCCAACTTCTAACTTCTAACATCCAGCTTCCAGCTTCCAGCTTCTAAACATATGTCTCATTGCAAATCACTTTTAGTTCACTGTATGGACTTCCGTTTCATGAAAGGTATTCGTGGATTTTTGGATCAAAATAATTTAACAGGAGATTGTGATTTGGTTTCAATAGCCGGTGCAATGAAAAGCGTCTCAGATCCGGATGCGCCAATATCTGAAAAAGAGTTTGTTTTGAAACAGATTGGATTGTCTCATGATTTGCATCAGATTAA
Source organism: Patescibacteria group bacterium (assembly GCA_018817245.1). Taxonomy (GTDB): domain Bacteria; phylum Patescibacteriota; class Patescibacteriia; order 2-12-FULL-60-25; family 2-12-FULL-60-25; genus JAHIUG01. Next base: position 7,266 of record JAHIUG010000093.1, read on the forward strand.
ACATCTCATTCTAATGCATCATTTGGATTGCGGCGCGTACGGTGGATCAAGCGCATTTGAATCTATTGAGGCAGAGCACGAACGGCATTTGGCAGATCTTAATAAAGGGCGAGATATTTTAAAAGCAAAATATCCTGAGCTGGAAATTAAACTGGTATTGGCAAAACTTGATGAAAACGCAGATGTCTCATTTGAGTACCTGGATTAATGATGGGGATCTATTCCGGGAAAAAATACGTGAACTAGACAAAGAATACGGGCCCCAGAATTGGTGGCCTCGTATTTTAGATATTGAAGATCATGCTTTTGAGGTAGCACTTGGAGCAATCCTCACACAAAATACAGCTTGGCAAAATGTAGAAAAGGCGCTCGCAAGACTTGCTGACAAAAAGCTCGTTGATCCGTTCGCTATTCTCAAATCCAACATTCGAACCTTAGAGCGCTGCGTTCATCCTTCTGGATATTACAAACAAAAAACAAAGAAGCTGTGTGGACTTTCCAAATTTGTGGTTGATGAATGCGGCGGTCATATTTCCGAACTTAAAAAAGATAAGAGAGCGCGAGATAGACTGCTTTCCATTTGGGGCGTTGGACCTGAAACCGCGGATACGATTTTGCTTTACGGCCTGGAACTTCCGAATTTTGTTATAGATACTTACACGCGTCGCTTGCTGGTCTTACTAACTGGATCCGAAAGTTGGAAGAATTGTTCGTATGATGAAGCGCAGGAATTTTGTTCGCTTGCCATTCCAAAATCCGTAAAATCATGGCAGCAAGTGCATGCATTAATCGTAGCCTGGGGTAAGGTACAGAAATAATTTTTTGGCTATATATTAGTTTTGGAATATTTAAAAATTCGATTTGAAACATATCAGTTTGTAGGCAATTCCAACTGCACACAAGCCCACACAAGCCCAGAAAAATGTACCTATCAGACAATTTTTCTGGGTTGTTACTTAGTCTCTAATTGTCGATATAAATAAAATTTTCTAACTTCTTGTTCTCGGCGCCCCAAGTTAGGAACTGTGTAGACATCTACATATGACGAAGCTCTAATGCTGGATGCTAAGCTCAGTACCTCTGTTTTACAATCGTGTGGATACACATAAAGACTTTTTTGAAGCCTAAAGAAGCCGGAATTTTTTAACATGCGTTGAAATTTTCTGCGCGAACCATTCTTTTCCGGAATGTCGAAACAAACCAGTCTCCAGAAATAATCCCATTTTATAGCTTTTACATTCTGTAATTTATTTTTCGCAGTACGAGTAAAACCCTTATTTGTTAGACATATTCTAGAATGTTCATCTTCTTCATCGTATTCTATATAACCTAATAATTTTTGCTCTCGCAACATTTGTTTTATTCTCCATACACTATATCCGGCGAAACATTTAAACAGCTTGTCGGCAGTTCGTCCCTGTGAAAGCAAACCCACAACCGTTACTAAGGCACCCGTTCCAAGCACATCATAGAGCATTGTACTCAAATTTCTGATTTTATCTTTTGTTTTTCTTTTCATACCCCCTATATATACAGCTGCCGTATTTTTCCAACTTTGTCAAGTTTCGCTAGTTATAGTAAAAAAATCAACCCAGAAAAATGTACCTATCGGACAATTTTTCTGGGTTTTTTGATTTATGTGTTTTTTAGATTGTTAAACAATAGTTTTTATTCCCGGAAACCTTGTGTGCAGTGTGGTGGAATTCGGTGGAGGTCATTCCGGGTTTTATTGTAGGTGCATAGTTGTGGACTCATGTGTGTGCATGAGTTAATCTCTTTGCATGTCCACAATACTTGAGGGATTGAATGAAGCGCAGCTTAAGGCAGTGACTCATGATAAGGGGCCGCTTTTGATTGTGGCTGGTGCAGGCACGGGAAAGACCACTGTGCTTACTCGTCGTTATGCTTGGCTGATGCAGGACAAAGGATGGTCAACAGATAATATTCTGGCGCTTACATTTACAGAAAAAGCATCTGAAGAGATGGAGGAGCGTGTTTTGCAGTTGATTTCAAATGGTAGCTATGATTTTTGGATTTCAACTTTTCATGGTTTTTGTCAGCGTGTTTTAGAAAAACATGCGCTCGAAATCGGGTTGCCAAACAACTTTCGAATACTGAACGAAACTGATGCGTGGCTGCTTTTAAAGCGCAGGTTGGATGATTTGCCGCTCGATCATTATCGTCCGCTCGGTAATCCGGTTAAGTTTTTATCAGCGTTGTTTAAACACATCTCGCGCGCGAAAGATGAAGGAGTTACTGCGGAACAGTATCTGGAATTTGCGGAGAATGTTGCGCTGAATGGGGACACAGAGTTTGTTACCGGCGAGCGCAAGCGCTTAAAAGAGTTGGCTGATTGTTATTTCGCGTATCGTAAGATTTTACGCGAAGAGGGTTATCTTGATTTTGGAGATTTGATTATAGAAGCGTTGCGTCTTTTTCGTGAACGCCCGGCCATCCTTCAACAATATCAACAGCAATTTAAAACAATAATGGTTGATGAGTTTCAAGATACAAATTGGGCGCAGTATGAGTTGGTTAAGCTGCTCGCAGGTTCGGACAAGAATCTAACAGTGGTGGGGGATGATGATCAGGCGATTTACAAATTTCGCGGCGCGTCGCTGGCCAACATCTTGCAGTTTCGAGATGATTTTCCTGAATCTGTTACTGTGGCTCTTAATCAGAATTATCGGTCAAAGCAAGAGGTTTTAGATGTTTCGTACGGATTGATTAAGCACAATGATCCATACCGGTTGGAGGTTAAGTTGGCTGATACAGGGCTTAGCAAGGCTCTGAGCGCTGTGCTTGGTACTGGTGGCGATATTAGCGCGAATTGGTATCAAACGCTTGAGAAAGAAGCTGAATCAGTTGTGCAGCAGATTAAAGATTTGAAGCAGGACTATTCTGATTTGAGCTGGAACGATTTTGCGATCCTCGTTCGTTCAAATCAAGGTGCCATGCCGTTTATTGGCGAGCTCGAACGTGTGAGCGTTCCGTACCAGTTCTACGCATTGCGCGGATTGTATTCAAAATCACTGATCGTGGATCTCATAACGCTCTTAAATCTTTCCATCTCAGTTCACGATTCAGCCTATGTGTGGCGCGCTATGAATATCAAATGTTTCGGGTTTAGTGCGCTTGATGTTTCAGAATTCATTCAATTTGCAAATCGCAAAAGCCTTTCTTTGTGGCAGGCGCTTAAGAGACCCAGCACATTGCCCGGGATACAAAGCGATGTTGTTCAGAAAGTTGAATCATTTGTGGCCAAGGTAGAGGCATTATCCGAACTAGCTAAAAGCGAAGTTCCGCTCAAGTTTTTGCAAAGCGTGTTGCATGAGACGGGTTTGCTGGCGCACATCTTAAAACAAAGTGAGGGTGAGAAGATTGAACAAATTAATTTTCTGAATACGTTTGCAAACAGGATTAAGCGCTACGAAGCCACGACCAACGCGCCGTGCTTGCGAGAATTTTTAGAGGAATTGAAAATGGAAATCGATAGTGGCGAACAAGGAGTGCTGGATTTTGATCCGGATATCGGACCGGAAGTAGTGAAGGTCATGACAGTTCACGCGGCCAAAGGTCTTGAATTTGCTCATGTTTTTGTTGTTTCTTTGGTTGATCAGCGATTTCCCACTCGCGAAAGAGCGGATGCTATTCCATTGCCGGATGGGTTGGTGAATGAGCAGTTGCCGGAAGGAAACACGCATTTGGAAGAAGAGCGAAGGCTTATGTACGTAGCGATGACACGAGCCAAGCAAAGTCTTACTTTAACGGGTGCCACAAATTACGGTGGAACGCGTAAGAAGAAGCCATCGTTGTTTTTGGATCAATCTGGCGTAGAAATGAAAGAGGATACGAGTCCGATGGCTGGAGGGCTAACGGGCATAGGGGGTGAAGAACAAAAAAAGTCGGACGCCGGACAACAGACGCCGGACGATACAAAATTCTATCCTTTAAAACGCCGCTTTTCATTCACGCAACTTGCCGCGTTTAGAAGTTGTCCTACACAGTATAAATTCGCGCACGTTTATCGAATTCCGATTTTAGGTTCGCATCATCGCAGTTTCGGCCAGGCCGTTCACCTTAGTTTGCACGACATCTTGCAGTTTCACATTGATCGCGGAAAAGCCAAACAGGCGGATCTATTCGGACAGTCGTCGGACGCCGGACCACGGACTTCGGACAGGCTACGAGTAAGCTTGGATGAGGCTTTGGAAATTTACGAGCAACGTTGGGCGCAGAATGATCAGTGGTATTCTGATAAAATCACTTACGATAAATATAAGAAAGAGGGGAGACAGTCTATCAAACATATGTGGGGGTCATGGGATGCAATGCCACCTGATGTAATGGCTTTAGAAAAATCTTTTAACTGGAAAGTTGGAGAGCACTCTCTTCGCGGAAGTGTGGATAGGATTGATAACTTGTCATCAGGAGGCGTTGCGATTTATGATTATAAGACAGGAGAGCCAAAGAGCGCGGATAAATTAAAACCTGAGGACAAAGAACAATTACGCATTTATCAGCTGGCCATGGAAAATCAAGGCATGCGAGTGGAAAAGTTAGCGTATGTTTATGCGAGGAGCGGACAAGAGGCTGAAGTAAGTCTTTTGGATGGGGAAAAGAAGGATAGATTTCAGGAGGACATACAAGAGCGCATGCAGGCTATTCTCGTTTCAAACTTCCCTCCATCTCCATCTGAGTTTAAGTGCCAATACTGCGATTTTAGGAATGTTTGCGAATTCAGAAAACTTTAGGCAGGTCTACGAAATTACGAATCTTATACGAAATATACGAATCTATCTGTTGTCTCGACTGAAGCGGAGGAACATAATGCAACGTTCCTAAGCGCAACGGAGAGATCTCGTCCGAAAAGATTTCTCCGCTACACTACACTGCGTTCCGTTTCGGTCGAAATGACAGTACTAATATGCAGCCTTTGAAAAAAATACTTCCGAATTTTGCCAAATCGCATGGAATTGCAAATCAGTTACGAATTCGCAAGGTGCTTGAGGTTGTTGAAAAGGTTTTAATCGGTTTATGGGGAGCGGAACGAGCCGCTTACATAACTCCATTATCTTTTGTTGATGGATGTTTGAAACTTGAAGCTACGTCTGCGGCGGCGATGCAGCAATTTCAGGTTGAACAGACCAGATTTATAAACGAAATCAACAGACAACTCGGTGGAATGTATGTGAAAAAAATTCATATAAGATCCAAGGGCTTCTGAACAAAGTATTGAGTATATCTGTATACATACTACATACTGTATACTGTATACCGTATACTATTTATGACGTTCCGCATCTATATCCTACTAATGACATTTGCAACGCTTCTCTCATGGGGAGCATGGGGTTTTGTAATGTGGAACACAAATCCGTTTGAAGCGGGCATTAGCGGTTTTTCAATTTATTATCTGACAATGCTCATGGGCTTGATTGGGTTGATTACAATAGTCGGGCTTTCGTATCGAGCTCTTGTGTTAGGTAGAAGGGAAATCATTTCACGAGAGGTTCGGATATCATTTAGGCATGGGGTAGCTTTGGGTTTATTGGGAGTTGTTGCTTTGATTTTATCTTCTCAAAATTATCTAAAATGGTGGCTTGTAGCGCTAATGATTGCTGGCATGGCAATTGTGGAATATTTCTTTTTAGTAAAAGATGAAGCTCGAAGATCTTGAGCAAGTATTAATTACTACATTAATATTTATAATTTATGGATAAGAAAAAATCATTTGGTGAGAGTCCAGAAGACCAAGCTCGGCTAGAGAGTATGGGCACAAATCGGGTGCTGAAAGATTTAGCAAAAAAGTACAAACCGGCAAATCCAACTGAGGTTGAACCGTCGTCGGATTTGAGTCCAGAAGACCAGGCCAGGTTCGAGGCCATTGGAGGATCCGCAGTATTAGAACACTTAAAGCAAAGAAGAAATAAATTTTTAAAGGAGCTTGAACAACTACCCAAACAACGAGAAACCTACAAAAAACAGGAGCTGGAAGCAATCTTTGAAGTAGAGAAACGGCTGCAAGTTTTTATCAAAGAGTTTGATCAGGCTGCAGCCATTTTCTCTAAAGGCTCTCCAGAGTATAAGGCGTTGTGCGAAAAATATATTGAACAGGTTATGCAAATTCTTGATCAGGGAGATTTTTGGGCTTACAAATTTACTACTGAAGATTCCGGAGGTGCAGCCTCGGACCAGCCATTCGAGTTTACAGATCAAGACTCGGTATATTATATGACCCAAAGCGGGATTTCACTGCGTCTCAAGCGATCAGTAAGTGAGCTTGGTTTGGGTGTTGTGATTCAGCCATTTTACGAAAAGATAGTTTTTGGTCAGTCTGACTCGGATGTAAAGGATACAGAACCACAGATTGGCGGTCGGGTTACTGAATTCCGTTCTGCTGAATTCTGTGATTTGTTAAACGGTGATGAGGTTTCCGGGGATCTTGAGTCAACTAATGAAATTTATTTAAAAGACGGCAAGATATTTTTCGTCAACTCCAACGACCCCAAGCCACACGAAGGGGATAGGGTAAATAGGATTTTAGAAGTAAGATGATGTTTTCTCGGTAAAAGAAGCAGCCCGAAGATCTTGAGCACACAAATTGTTCATCGCATTTTACTGGCATTTATAAAACAAAGGCTTGCTCACTTGAGTTCAGCATGGCTAAGATAGGTCCGAATTATGTTCGGATTTATTTTTTCCAAATTTTCTAAAGACCTTGGAGTTGATCTGGGGACGGCCAATACTTTGATTTATACAAAGAGTGGGGGAGTGACAATCAACGAACCTTCTTATGTGGCAGTGAATATGCGTAACGGACAATTGTTGGCAGTGGGGCATGAGGCAAAAGCAATGCTCGGGAAAACACCACCGCATGTTGTTGTGACGCGCCCTCTTAAAAGAGGGATCATTGCTGACTTTGAAGTAACGGAAAAAATGTTGAGATATTTCTTCGAAAGAGTGCATCGAGACAGATCCATTTTTTTGCCTCGTCCTCGAGTGGTTATAGGGGTACCGCTGGATGTTACGGAAGTTGAGCGCAAAGCCGTGGGCGATGCCGTGTTGGCAGCAGGCGCTCATGAGGTGCATATTGTTGAAGAGCCTGTGGCAGCCGCTATCGGAGTGGGGTTGCCTATCTCAGATCCTGTTGGAAATTTAATTATTGATATTGGGGGAGGCACTACTGAAATTGCTGTGATTTCATTGAACGGAGTTGTAACGGCAAAATCCATTCCAATCGCAGGAGATGAGATGAATCGCAACATAGTTCAATACGCGCGTGACGTTTTTAACCTTTTGTTGGGAGAAGGTGTTGCTGAAGATGTGAAGATTTTAGCAGGCTCGGCAGTGGCATTGAAAGATCAAATCGATGTTCCAATGCGCGGCAGAGATCTTCTGTCAGGATTGCCCCGAGAAATTATAGTGAGTGACGGTCAAATACGTGAGTCCTTAGCAAGATCAGTAAAAGCCATAGTTGAAAATATCAAATCGATATTAGAAATTACGCCTCCGGAATTGGTGGCTGATATTTACAGGCGCGGTATTATTTTAACCGGCGGCGGGTCTCTTTTGCGTGGGCTTGATCAAGCAATAGCTGATGGAACAGGTCTAAATATAAAAGTGGCGGAAGATCCTCTGTCTGCAGTAGCGAGAGGAACCGGTCTTTTATTAGAGGATAAGAAACTTTTGAAGGACGTGGCAATGCCGATGTCAGATAGGATGATATGAATTTATAATGACCAATCACTAATGACTAATGACGAATTATGGTATCGTTCTTCGATTCACAAATCGGCAAGCTCATCATTCACTCAGGGAATATTAAGTACTAACAGTTTCTACGCCTGCTGAAGGACAGCTCATACATTCGTCATTTGACATTCGGATTTTGTCATTGTTACGAATCATATGTTACTAAGAAACAAAATCGGTTTATTTGTATTAATTGGTGTTTTGTTGATATCGATTTTGAAAATATCTGGATTACTGCAGCCGATTGAAGCCGCAGCACGCGTCGTATTATTGCCGGGCGCGCATTTTTTTGCCGGTATAGGTTTTAGCGTTCGTGATTCTTTAATCGGGCCTCCGGACCTTAAATTTTTAAAAGAAAGAAATCAGGAACTTGAAGCGCGTTTTGTATCTATGGCTGTTGATTATGTGAAGTTGCGTGCTTTGGAAGAAGAGAACAAATCATTAAGTGCGCTAATCAAATTTACGCAAGATTCAGGATTTGATTACGTGCCGGCTCGAATAATTTCGCGCAGCTCTGATCCAACCAACGCAAGTGTGTTGATAGACAAAGGAGCTAAAGACGGAGTTGAAACCGGAATGGCGGTTGTTGTGGGTGACGGGATTTTCGTGGGTAAAATAACCAGCTTAATGCAGAGAGTTTCGATAGTAACTCTGATTTCTGATCGAACCAGTCGTGTGGCAGCAGCATCAGTAGGCAGAAAAAATTTGTTAGGTCTTGTTGAAGGGCGCGGAAACAACGTAGCGAGATTAACACTTGTTCCGCAGGGCGAGTCTTTGGAGCCCGATGACGTAATAGTGACTGCAGGCACTGAAGACAAAGTACCCGCTAATCTGGCAATAGGTTTGGTTAATGAAGTTGAGGGTAAGCCAACAGATCCTTTTAAGAACGCCTCTCTTGAGCCTTTGGCAAAAACAGACAGTGTAGACTTGGTGTTAATATTAATGCCGTCGGCTCTTCGATCTCAGTAGGTTTGGTGGTGTATTTGGTGTGTGTGCGGTTGCAATATTATAAATTATCAATTACCAATTCTCAAATTCAATTTTAAAACATTGTTCGTATGAATCCTCAAATGTTTGTAAATTGTAAGTTGGAAATTGAAAATTGGAAATAATTAGTAATTCGTATATTTCGTCTTGATTCGTACTTTCGTAGACCCCCGTTCGTAATTTCGTAGACCTATTATGAAAAAGACATGGATTATAACAATTATCTTCGCGATATTAGTGTCTTTGTTAGAAGCAACATTTTTTACACTATTGCCTTCACCTTGGCTGTATATACACCCGGTCATCGCGTTTAGTGTTTTGCTTGTTGTATTAAACAAGCCCAAAGAAGCTTTTGTGTTTGCTGCGCTCAGTGGTTTTATTTTAGATTTATTTGCAGTATCTGGCGGATACTTCTCAATCGCGAGATTAAGCTTGATTATTGCGTTTGTAATTTTTTTATCTCAAAGCTTATTTACCAATCGTTCGATTTACGCCACAGTATCCTTGGTTGCGATTGCTAGAGTATTGGATCGCATTTGGATAACAGTTGGCGAAGTATTGAAGCGCGTTTTATTCAAATCAAATTTATTGGTAGACCCGCTATCATCAACCGTAATTATACTGGTATGGGACATTGCGATTGTGGCGATCGGCTTCATACTTTTGGTATTTTTCACTCGTCGAATGAAAATAAAGTTGTCTAAAGATTTAAATACATATGGAGGATAATAATCCGTTTCCTTGGCGATCAGATGGCGGATTGGGTCATGGAGTTGATCTTTCTTCTGATACAACGATTAAAACCGGGGTGATCTACGAAGGAGAAATTACCAAGATCAGCGGTCATCCTGTGTTTACGGGCCAATCCATACCAGCAAAACGCTTTACCATCTTGCTGACGATTTTGTTTCTTTTTTTGGGTATTTTGTCAGTAAGGGCATTTTGGATGCAAATTGTAAGAGGAGAATCCTATCAAGCCTTGGCTGAACTTAACCGGTTGAGGCAGGAAGTAATTTTGCCGAGACGCGGAATTATACGAGATCGAAACGGCGTGGCTTTAGCGGAAAATATACCTTCGTTTGATGTTAGAGCAACAGAAAGACTTTTGCCGTTTGATAACTATGACAGAGCTGAATTATTGGGGAAAGTTGGTCGCACTATTGGTTTTTCAGTAGGGGATTTGGAAAACATCTTTGAATCTTCATCTGATCCTTTTGACGGTGTGGTTTTAATGCGTGATATTCCGTACGAACAAGCTGTGTCCTTAAAAATCGTAACAGCAAATGATCCGGCCATTGAAATCGCGGTAAGCAGTAAGAGAAAATATGTTTATTCTGAAGATATAAAAAGTTTGTCGCACATACTGGGTTACGTTGGTCCGATCACAGTTGAGGAGTTGGATGAAAGACGAGCGCAGGGCTATCGTCAAATAGACAGTGTTGGAAAAACCGGTGTTGAATCAAGTTATGAAACTTTATTGCGCGGTGAGCCCGGAGAAAGATTATTGGAAGTTGACGCGCGTCACAAAATAGTTTCCATTGTGGGAGAAAAAGAACCGGTGGACGGTAAAGATTTGAATTTGAGCATTGATCTGGAACTGCAAAAAGAAACCGAGCGAGCATTATCAGACGGTATGCAAATCGCCAAGGTAAGTCGAGGAGCGGCAATAGTTATGGATCCGAGGAACGGGGAGATTTTAGCAATTGCATCTTTGCCTGCATATGATGATAATATTTTTTCCGGTAGCATCTCTGTGTCTGATTATCAGGGACTTTTGGAAAATACGAATCATCCGCTATTGCCACGCGCGTGGGCCGGGATTTATCCGGCCGGCTCAACCATTAAACCGCTAATATCTGTAGCAGGATTGGCGGAGGGCGTGATCACGGCGAACACAACTATTTTATCAGTGGGCGGCATTAACATAGGGCCATGGTTTTTTCCGGACTGGAAAGCTGGCGGACACGGACCTGTAAATGTGCGCTCAGCAATCGCTTGGTCAGTTAATACTTTTTTCTATTATTTGGGAGGTGGTTATGAAAGTTTTGTTGGATTGGGGGTTGATAGGATGACGGAGTGGATGGAGAAAATGGGATTGGGCAGCAAGACTGGAATTGATGTTCCGGGAGAATCAACTGGCTTTGTTCCATCTAAAGAATGGAAGCTGAAAACAAAAGGGGAGCGTTGGTTTGCCGGTGATACATACAATCTTTCAATTGGGCAGGGAGATCTTTTGGTCACGCCGCTTCAAGTCGCGTCTTTTACATCTACGATTGCGAACGGAGGGTTTATCGTTAGACCTCATTTGGTAAAAGAACAAAAAAACTCAGGAACCGAAGAACCGGAGAACAACACAGATGGTTTGACTGGTTCTGCATCAGACAATCAAAAAACAACATTCGAATCTATTGCTCCGGCTGAGGCCGTGCAAACAGTCCGTATGGGCATGAGAGAAGCGGTTACCTATGGTTCGGGTCGCGCCTTATATGGGTTTCCAATTTCAGTGGCAGGGAAAACCGGAACAGCACAATGGCGCAATGATAGGCAAAATCACGCATGGTTTACCGCGTTTGCTCCGTTTGAAAATCCTGAGGTTGTGGTAACGGTTCTGCTGGAAGAAGGTGGAGAGGGTTCGGCCACCGCTGTTCCGGTTGCGCAAAATATTTTGTATGCTTGGTATAGGAATAGGAACTGAAGAACTTAAGGACTTAAGAACTGAAGGACTGAGGAATATTCGGATGTGAGAATGTTTGTATGAGGCGGTTGTTGCTTTAGGTTCAGGTTGATGGAACAGATTAACGCGAGTGAGCTTGTTTGACAGATGAGGCATTGAGCGGTAGCCTCAAAGTTACGAGAACATAAGAGTGCAATAATAAATTTCTAATTACTAAACGATATTCGTATTTTCGTATAAGATTCGTAATTTCGTAGACCACTATGAATAACAAAGTTCATTACCTAAGTCCTGAGGGACTCAAAAAACTTGAAGAAGAATTGCATGAATTAAAAACCGTGAGACAGCGTGAGACCGCAGACAAAATTGAGGCAGCCAAAGCGCTCGGCGATCTTTCAGAAAATGCTGAATATCAGGAAGCAAAACAGGAGATGTCTTTTATTCATGGTCGCAGACAGGAGATTGAAACTATTTTGAAAAATGTAGAAATTATTAAAGAAGGAGGGTCAGACATAATTGAAATCGGCTCAAGCATAGATACGGAAATTAAAGGAGAGAATAAGAAATTTAAGATAGTTGGCTCAGAAGAAGCAGATCCTTTTGAGGGATTGATTTCCAATGAGTCGCCTTTAGGTAGTGCGTTTTTGGGACACGGCAAAGGAGATGAGATTGAAGTTGAAACACCGGGCGGCGTGCAGGTTTATAAAATATTGTCGGTGAGCTAGAGGTTACTCTTGACCACTTTTTAAACAGAGAGTACCCTCAGGGCTGAACACATAACACATAACACATAACACATAACAAATATTCTTATTTAAGTAATATGATACGTGATACGTGTTATGTGATACGTGATCCATGATCCATGATCCATGATCCATGACTATGAATACACCTGTTCCAGAGGAATCTGAGATTAGACAACAAAAACTTGAGGCTTTGAAAAAGGCAGGGGTAGATCCATATCCTTCACTCGGCACGCGTACGGCAACGTGTGCTCAGGTATTGGATAGTTTTGATAAATGGCAAAAGGCAAAAAAGAAAATAACTCTGATTGGTAGGTTGATGACAACGCGCGTACACGGTGGCTTGATTTTTGCGGATTTAAAAGATGAAACCGGGAGGCTGCAAATTTTACTTAAGCAGGATGAGATGGATGAAAAACTTTTTCAGATATTTAACGATTGCATAGATCCCGCTGACTTTGTAGAAGTTGCGGGTATTTTGTTTACAACCAAGCGCGGTGAAAAAACTTTACAAGTTAAAAATTGGAAGATCGTGAGTAAAGCGCTTTTGCCTCTGCCTGAAAAATGGCATGGGCTTTCTGATATTGAACAGAGATTTCGCAAGAGATATCTGGATTTGATAATGAATGATGACGTGCGGGAAAGGATGGAAGCGCGCTCAAAGATTATTTCATCAATCCGCAATTTGATGGAGGCAAGAGGTTTTATTGAAGTGGAGACTCCAACTTTGCAGCCGGTTTACGGAGGCGGATTCGCTCGTCCATTTTCCACACATCACAATGCACTTGACGCGGATTTTTTTCTTAGAATTTCCGATGAGATGTACTTGAAGCGCCTTTTGGTCGGTGGTTTTGAAAAGGTTTACGAAATTACAAAAGTTTTCAGAAATGAGGGGGTTGATCGCGATCATAATCCGGAGTTCACAATGTTTGAGGCACAGATTGCGTATGAAGATTACAAGTACGGAATGGATTTATTTGAAGAGATTTTTGAGAATGCCGCAAACACAGTCACCGGTGGTACCAAAATCAAGCATGAGGATGTTACGGTTGATCTTAAGCGTCCGTGGAAGCGAATGTCTCTGGTTGAGTCAGTGCAAAAGCTAGGTGGTTTGAAAGTTGATTTATGGAAGGATATTGAACAGGCAAAGAAAGAGTTGGGTAAACATATTGACAAGTCAAAGAAACAGGAGTTAGATCGCATGAATACATTGGGAGAGGTGTTGGCCCTGGCCTTTGAAGAGCTTGTGGAAGAACAATTGATTCAACCCACTATAATTTTTGATTATCCGGTTGAAGTTTCTCCATTGGCAAAGAGATCTAAAGATCCGCAGTTTGCAGAGAGATTTGAGGCCTTTGCATTAGGAAGCGAAATCGGTAATAATTATTCGGAGCTAAATGATCCGGTGGATTTGGAACAGAGGTTTGTTGAAGAGAAAAAGAAAACCGAAGCCGGATTTGAAGAAGCTCATCAAGTTGACTATGCGTATCTTGAAGCGATAAAGCACGGGATGCCGCCATCTTGCGGATTGGGCATTGGGATTGACCGCATGGTTATGTTGTTGACCGGAGCAAAGAATATCAAAGAAGTTATACTATTTCCGACATTACGCCCTGAATCCAGAGAAACTGAATAAAGAGATTCGAGTTACGAATTAAGGAAGGGATTAAAAAAAATAATCATAAATATAAGTAAAAAGTCATTAATTAATATATGTCAACAGTCATGTGCTTCGGTACTTTTGACGGTCTGCACGCAGGTCATGAAGATTATTTTAGGCAAGCGCGAGAACATGGCGACCGCTTGATCGTTGTCGTCGCTCGCGACTCTACTGTTTTTGATGTGAAAGGCGAGATGCCTTTATCAGATGAGCAAGAAAGATTTCGCGCAATAGATGAAAACGATTTGGTCGACGAAGTATTTTTAGGACATCCTGATGACAAATATTTTATTATTGAAGAGTTGCAACCAGACATAATTTGTCTGGGGTACGATCAAGAAACATTTACCGATGAGTTGGATATAGAACTCACAAGAAGAGGTATGGCGGCAACTGTTGTGCGATGCGAACCTTATTTTCCAAACACATTTAAGTCGTCGCTTTTGCGTGGCGCACGTGTGACAAGTGACGGTTATCAGGAAGATGAGGGTGAGGACGGTATCCCGCTATGAGGTTGCTGTTGGCGACAAATAACCCCGGCAAGTTAGAAATAATGAAAAAGGGCCTGGTCGGTATTCCGTGCCGGGTTTTAAGTTCGCATGAGCTTGGGCTTGATGTGGAAGAAGTTGAAGAAACCGGATCTACATTGGAAGAAAACGCAAAAATCAAAGCGCATGCATTTTTTAAAGCGTTGAAAGAGAAAGGTTTGGAAGATGTAGCGGTTTTATCTGACGATGGAGGATTGCAGATAGATGCGCTAAATGGTGAGCCTGGAATTTACGCGCGGCGTTGGGCTGGGGAAAATGCGAGCGACGAGGAGATTATCGCTTATACAATGAAGAGGATGGATGGTGTGCCAAAAGATGATAGGACTGCGCGGTTTACTGTTTACTTGGTTCTGATTCTGCCAGATGGAACAGAACATGTAGTAACCGGTTCCACAGAAGGATGGATTTCTGTAGATAGCCCTGTGACCACAAAAACAAAAGGCCTGCCATATGGCGCGCTCCTCGTTGTTTCAGTAGTAAATAAGAGATTAGAAGATCTTACGATTGAAGAATGGGGCAGTACACATCGCGCTATAGCTTTAGGCAAAATTCGTGATATCATTTCAAATATGTCATCCTGAGTTAGACCTGTCATTTCGACCAACGCGGAGGAATCTTTACATTTTGTCATTTCGACCAGCGCGGAGAAATTTTCCCATCTGTCATTTCGACCGGAGCCTCATTTTTTGACGGGGCGGAGCGGAGAAATCTTTTAGAAAGATCTCTCCGTTACGCTTCGCCCCGAAAGCTTTCGGGGCTACGCTTCAGTCGAGATAATAAATTTAATTCCGCTTAGAATAAATTTTTTTTATGCTAGACCCCAAATACATACGAGAAAACGTCAATGACGTTAAAAAGAATGTCAAAGCACGAAAATCCGATGCGGATGTTGATGCTTTTTTGCGTGTGGATAAGGAGCGCTCCAAGATCATGCGAGAGATTGAAGACATGAGAGCGGACCGAAACGTTGTTGCAAAAGATATGGGTTCTGCGAAAACAAAGAGCGAAAAAGATAAACTGATAAAAAAAGGAAAAAAATTGAAAGATGAAACTGCGGCCAAAGAAGCTAAGTTAAAGGAAATGGAAGGGGAGTGGAAAACGCTCTTACAAAAGTTTCCGAACCTCACTCATTCAAAAGTTCCAAAGGGAGATTCTGATGCTGACAATGTTGAGATTAAGAAGTTTGGAAAGGTAAAAAAAATGAAGGACGCGCTTGATCATGTTGAGTTGGCGAAAAAGCACGATCTGATTGATTTTGAACGAGCTGCAAAAACAACAGGAGCGAAGTTTTATTTTTTAAAAAACAAACTTGCGATTTTAGAGCAAGCGCTAATGCGATATGCAATCGACTTTGCAATACGCGAAGGTTTTGAGTTTTTAAAGACACCTGATCTTTCGAAAGAAGAAGTTTTGGTCGGAAAAGGATACTTGCCGCGCGGCCCGGAAAAACAGGTGTATTTCGTGGAAGGTGAAGACCTTGCGCTCATCGGTACTTCAGAAATCACGGTTCTCGGTTATCACATGAATGAGATGCTTAGTTCGGAAGAGATGCCAAAAAAGTATGTGGCATTCTCACATTGCTTCAGAACCGAGGCCGGAGCGTACGGTCGCGAATCTTATGGCCTTTATCGTGTTCATCAATTTGATAAAGTCGAAATGTTTGCTTTCACACTTCCAGATCAATCAGAGGCTGTGCACAAAGAATTCCTACGTTTGCAGCAAGAGTTTTGGAAGAGTTTGGAAGTTCCATTTCGTGCAGTAGATTGTTGCACTGGAGATTTAGGAGGGTCAGATTATCGTCGCTATGATTTAGAGGCTTGGATGCCGGGAAGAGAAAATGGGAAAGGCGGATGGGGCGAAGTTACATCCACATCAAATTGTTTGGATTATCAATCGCGTGGTTTGAACATTAAATTTAAATCCAAAGAAGGGGATAAAGGACTGGCTCACACATTGAACGGAACTGTTGCAGCAAGTCCGCGCGCCCTTATTCCTATTTTAGAAAATCATCAGCAAGCAGATGGTTCAATCAAGATCCCGAAAGTATTAGTTTCATATTGCGGATTTGATAAGATTGGGTAAGATGAGACTGCGGTCATGAATCCTTCCTGTCATCTCGACTGAAGCGTAGCCCCGAAAGCTTTCGGGGAGAAGCGAAATGGAGAGATCTTTCTGAAAGATTTCTCCGCTCCGGTCGAAATGACAGGGTGGAAAGATTTCTCCGCTCCGGTCGAAATGACAGGGTGGAAAGATTTCTCCGTTCCGGTCGAAATGACAGGGTGGAAAGATTGTCGCGCTACACTCGCAATGACATTTGGATTATGAATAAAACCTGGATCGAAATATCAAAAGATGCTCTGGCACATAATGTCAGGGCTTTTCGTGAGCACGTTGGAGATGCTCCAATTATGGCTGTAGTGAAGTCTAATGCTTATGGGCATGGGTTGATTAATGTTGCTAAGGTCGCGGATGAATCAGGGGCAGCCTGGTTTGGTGTTGATAATGTGGATGAAGGAATTGAGCTGCGCAAAAACGGGATTAAGAAGCCAATTCTCATTCTAGGCTACACAATGAATGAGAGGCTTCATGACTGCGTAGACAACGGGCTTTCATTTACAATCTACAACTTGGAAACAGTGAGTGCTCTTAGAGATCGAATGTCGAATGTCGAATGTCGAATGTCGGATAAGGAGGCTCTGGTTCATATTAAAATCGAAACTGGCACAACAAGACAGGGGATTGCTGGAGATGCGCTCTCAGATTTGCTTTACGAATTAAAAGATATTAAGGGCGTTGTGATTCAAGGAGCGTCAACTCATTTCGCAAATATCGAAGATACTACGGATCATTCATACGCAGACGAGCAGTTACAAAGATTTCGCGATGCTATATCTCTCATGCAAGAGCAGGGGATTGATCCTGAATTCAAACACGCAGCTTGCTCTGCGGCCACAGTTCTTTTTCCGGAAACTTATTTTAATTTAGTGCGTTTAGGAATTTCAATGTACGGACTTTGGTCGTCAAAAGAAACGCTGGCTGTAGCTAAAGAGAAGGGGAGAGTGCTTGATTTGAAACCGGTGATGACGTGGAAGACTGTGGTTGCGCAGATTAAGGATGTGAAAAAAGGCACGCCTATTAGTTATGGAATGACTGAACGAGTTGCGCGCGATTCGAAAATCGCAGTTCTTCCGGTCGGCTATTGGGATGGTTATGACAGGGGATTGTCCGGATGTGGCACAGTATTAATTCGCGGACAGCGTTGTAAAGTCATGGGCCGCGTTTGTATGAATATGTGTATGGTTGATGTAACAGATCTTTCAGACGTAGCAGTTGAAGACGAGGTTGTTCTTCTTGGTACGCAGGATGGTGAATCTGTAAGTGCAGAAGAGTTAGCAGAAAAACTCGGTACAATAAACTACGAAGTTGTAACTCGGATTAATCCATTGATTCCTAGAATTTCAGCATAATCATTATCAAATAAAATCCCCCTCTTGGGTTAAGAGGGGGTTGGGGGCGTTACTGCAAAAAAATATGCCACAGCTTTTTAATGATCCATCGTTTAAAGCAAAACGTCGATTTTTAAGGAAAGATCAAACAGACGTAGAGGGATTGTTATGGTCTCGCTTAAGAAGCAAACAAATTGACGGATTAAAATTCTATAGACAATTTAGTGTTGGGAAATACATTTTAGATTTTTATTGCGTAAAAATTAAACTCGCGATTGAGTTGGACGGTGGTCAGCATTCCGACCCATTGAATAGCCAATATGATAAAAATCGAACAGATTATCTAGAGGGTAAAGATATTAAGGTTCTCAGATTTTGGAATAATGAAGTAATTGAAAATTTAGACGGGGTATTGAAAAGTATTTATTTTGAAATAAATAAGGAATAAGAACTAACCCCTCCAACCTCCCCTTAAGCTGATCAATGGGAGGGTTTAATAAAAAATCCCCCTCTTGGGTTAAGAGGGGGCTGGGGGAGTTACTGTATTTAGTTCAGATAGATATTTGTGGAACTAACCCCTCCAACCTCCCCTTAAGCTGATCAATGGGAGGGCTTGATAAACTGATTAAAATGAAAATTCGTACTAGGCCTGCATAAGCTGTAATATAGGATCATGCAAAGAAGGGGAATGTATAAAACTAGGCGCATGGATCAGCAGCGATCAAGCCGCGGTTTTGTGATTACGCTTGTTGTTGCTTTTGCGTTGATTGGAACTGCGTGGTTTTTGTTTGCGTCAGGATTTTTTGATATATCCACAATTGAGATTGAAGGCATACAGATGTTGGATAGGGGAGAGGTGACAAGGGAAGTTGACAGTGCTCTGGAGCATGATAGCTGGAAACCGTGGAAGAAAAATAATTTGCTTATGCTGGATACGGAGCGATTAAAAAATACGTTAAAAGATCGGCTTTTTGTAGCAAATGTAACTGTGGATAAGTCCTACCCTAATATTTTACGACTCTTGATAGAGGAGAGGCAAAGAAGCGTTATTTTGAAGTCTAATGATCAATACGTGCACGTTGACGCAACCGGTGTTGTTACCGGTTACGTAGAAGGTGAAAATTTAGCTTCTGCTCAAAATATTGTTGCTGCTCGTTCTCTGTCAGATCTCTCCACACTGCCTGTGATTATTATGAATACCGCCGATCCATTGGCACCGGGATTTCAAATTGCAGAGCCAGAACAAGTTCGCAGGTGGTTGGATACTTTTAATACCGTATTGAACGAAGGTATAAAGATTCGTTTTATGAAAATCGAGACTCCAGAAGCCTCTCTGGGACGTTTTGTGAGCGATCACGGCTATGACATCTACTTTGACCTCAAACAACCCTTAGAGGGACAAATAGCCACGTACTCAGCTTACGTCAAAACCCAACCCGATTTAGGAGCGATCAACTACTACATAGATGTCCGTATACCAGGACGCATCTTCGTTAAATGAATTTGGGGGTACCTAGATGCCTTGGAAATCAATACAGGGCAAAATAGAAATTAGATGTAGAGGGGAGACTGGCGATTGTCATTTCGACTGGAGCGAAGGCGTAGCGGAGAAATCTTTTTAAAAGAACGAGGAGCGCGATTATATATCTAATTGTCATCCCGAGGGAAGTCGGAGCGACGACGTAAAGTCGCGTGGCGACCACGTCGCTTTACGCGAGGGATCTTCCGCTTAAAACATCTGCCGAGAGCATAAACAATAGGAAGATTCTTCGTTATTTAGGAAGACGGCTCAGAATGACAATTAATGTAAAAAGCCCCTTATGTGTCGTATAAGATATAATGTGCGACGCTTAATATTCTCATCTTCTTTCTACTCTACCGCTTCTCTACTCCGCCAAATAGTTCCTGAGCCTGTCGAAGGATTTCAAAAT
>JAHIUG010000094.1 GCA_018817245.1 Patescibacteria group bacterium
ATCAAGCAGTTCAGCCAGATCTGGCCTGGTTATTTCGCGAGCAAATGACTCAAGCGCGGAAGCTCTGGTTTGGCGAGGCGGAGGAACTCTCATTTCTTCACCCGACTCTTCCAAACTCGGTTCAGTAGATGAAAAATCGGGAAAATGAGATGTGGATTTTAGAACCTGATCCACTTGTCCTCTTAATTCTGTTAGCAATTCTTTTTTTTGATCGAAAAACGCAATGAGCTGTTTGTCTTCAGACGCTAGTAGTGCAGACAAGAGGTGTTCTGTGCCAACATACTTATGCTCATTTAAATGTGCGATTAAAATACATTTTTCTATTATGCGTTTTACGGTTTGCGATAAGTCCGGTGTGGCCAGGCGGTGTATTTTGTTAGGATTACCACGGAATTCTTTTTCTGCGTCTTGGATTTTAAAACCTGACTTTTGCAGTAATTCGGATCCGATCGAGCCTTTCTCGTACAAAAGTCCAACAACCAAATCCCCGGGTTCGACTAACTCGCGGCCATTAGCAACAGTAAAACTCAGCGCTTTTTGCAACGCCTCTCTCAAGTGCGTGGTGAAACGGTTTATCAAGTCGGGGAATAACATATATAGAGTATATTCGTAGTAGATATAGTAGTAAATGCAGTGGTAAATGTAGTGGTGGATGCAGTCGTGTCCCTATTGAATTCACTATTGTGTTTACTACTGGATCTACATTGCACGTAGTTGTATGATTCGATCTTGGATTGGTGGATGCGTGGATAATAGGGCGTGGAATTTTTTACTCATACCTCCTTTTGCGCCCGGCTCTGAAATCCAAAGATGATTGGTTGCTGTTGAAGCGCGTTTCAGAGGAATTGCCGCAGTGCTGATTTTTTCCAACGCGCGCGCCAAACCTTCCGGATATCTTGTTAACAGAGCGCCTGATGCATCAGCGAGATATTCGCGTTTTCGTGAAATTGCCAACTTTATAAGTTCGCCGACGAGCGGTGCAAGGATTAAAAATACAACACCGACAATCATCAGAATCGCGCCAGCCTGTCCGCGGTCGCGGCTTTTGCCTCTGCCAAACAAACTAAAGCGCAAGAACATATCACCAATAATAGTAATTGTTCCGACTAACACGACCACAACCATCATTACACGAATGTCCAGATTTTTGATATGACTCAACTCATGCGCTAACACACCTTCCAATTCCGCTCGTTCCAAACGGCTGAGTAGCCCTGTGGTTACTGCTACTGAAGAATGTTCAGGATCACGTCCTGTGGCAAAGGCATTTGGTGAATTATCCTCAATAATATAAATGCGCGGACTTTTTATACCCGCAGTAATTGAAAGATTTTCAACCACATTCCACAGCGTGGGAAAAGTGGATTTCTCTTTTAATTCATGCGCCCCGCTTATTGATAGCGCTATTTTATCTCCGGCAAACCAAGAGATCGACGTCATGCCCAAAGATATGACCAGAGCTATGATTAAAGGCAACGAACCGGTGTCCGTGTAAATATAGCCAAAAAACCAACCAACCGCAGCCAAGATCCCAATAAATAACATTATTAGGATCCATGTCTTGCGACGGTTAGAGTCGATCTGTTTATACATGGTATGACGAATTACGAATCGTGTTACGAATTTTGCGAATAGTTGACGAATTTTTAATTAAGGAGACGATGAAAACGGACGCCTTTTGGAGTGAACATGGCTAGGACAGCAAGTTTTTTATCCAATGCCTTCAAGTAAGAATTAGTTTGTTCGAAATGAGATTTTATGAATCTATGACCGCATTTTAGTTCCAAGATTAGCTTATCTTCGATAAGAAAATCTAAGAAATTTCTACCGACTTTTACACCACTCAAATCCACCGGAACATAAACTTCGCGCTTGAACTTTATACCGTTCCTTTCTAAGAGCGAAGCTATAGATTTCTGATAAACATATTCTCTATGTCCATAACCAATTGAACTGTCTATTTCAAACAGAATTCCGACACTTTATAACTTAATTCGGGGTATAGGAGGTCTGAGCGCCTTAAATTAGATGATTCCATGCGCTATTCGTAATCATTCGTAATATCCGTAGCGTATTCGTCAATTCGTAATTAGAACTTTACTTGAGGAACTGCTTTTTCCGCTTCGTTGATTTCGAAGAAGTCGCGCTTTTTAAATCCGAGCATTCCGGCGATTAAGTTGTCCGGGAAGCTTTGGATTTTGGTATTTATATCTCTTACATTACCATTGTAGAATCTGCGGGAAGCTTGAATTTTGTCTTCAGTATCTGAGAGTTCTTGCTGAAGATGTAAAAAGTTTTGATTTGCCTTGAGTTCAGGGTAAGCTTCAGCTACGGCAAATAAACTCTTTAAAGTCTGAGAAAGCATGTTTTCAGACTGTGCGTGCTCTTTTACTGTTTTTGCCTGCATTGCAGATGTTCGAGCCTCTGTTACCTTTTGAAATGTTCCCGATTCGTGTTTTGCATAACCTTTAACAGTTTCCATAATGTTTGGAATAAGGTTATAGCGACGTTTTAGTTGAACATCGATATCTGACCAAGCTTCGTCTGTGCGGTTTCTGAGCTTAATTAAGCCGTTATATACAGCGATTGCCCAGGCTGCAATAATTACGATGGCTATTGGTATTAACCAAAACAATTTCATATATTTGGAATAAATTGCGTTAATTTAGTAAAGTATCTACAATCCAAATCTAGCAGTTATTCCGGGATCAGTCAATTGATATACGATAGTGTATACGTTGGTATATGCAGTGGTATATATAATAGGTATGAGAAAGTGAATTACTAATTACTAATTACTAAATATTATTCGTAATACTTCACCCATTCGCCTGCCTGCCGGTAGGCAGGTAAAATTCGTATCACATTCGTCAATTCGTAATCCAGTAATTTTGTAGACCATTTATGAACAATTTAATAAAACACGTATTTCGAGCATATGACATCCGCGGTTTGTCGCCCGGTGAAATAGACGAGACGTTCGCTATTAACTTGGGATTGTCTTTGGTAAAACAATTCGGCCCGAGAAAAGTTTTAGTGGGTCATGATATGCGTGTTACGTCTACGGCTCTGGAGCGCGGATTAATTCAGGGTTTGATTTCCGGCGGCGCTGATGTTGTGCGCATAGGTTTGTGCAGCACTCCAATGTTTAATGTGATCGTTGGTCTCGGTAACGGAGAATATGATTTCGGCGTCATGGTCACGGCCTCGCATAATCCGGGTAAGTACAATGGATTTAAGATGGTTAGAGGGGACGCGTTTCCAATTGGTCAGGGCAGCGGAATGGAAGAATTGGCAGAGGCCTTTCAAAATATTGACGAGATGGAATTTACGCCAAGTAGAAAAGGTAATGTGATTGATGATCCCGGTGCGCTGCAAAGATATGTAGATCATATTTTGAAGCTGGCGGTTTTGCCGACTGACATGCCTAAATTTAAAATTGCGATTGATGCCGGCAATGGGATGGCGGGTGCGATCTTACCGGAACTTTTAAGCCGTCTGCCTTGGCTGGAAGTAATTCCAATGTATTTTGAGCCGGACGGCACATTTCCAAATCACGAAGCCAATCCAATAAAGACTGAAACTTTAAATGATTTGCGAGACATGGTTTTGAATGAAAATTGCGATTTGGGCATTGCTTTTGACGGTGATGCGGATCGAATTGGTTTAATGGATGAAAACGGAAAATCGGTTTCCGGAGATTTGGCTATTGCCATAATTGGACAGGAAGTGCTGCGTTCTTCTCCCGGAGGTTTGGTTCTTTATGACGTGAGATCATCTTGGGCTGCGCCTGAAGCCATTGAACAAGCGGGAGGTCGCTCAAAGATGTGTCCGGTTGGCCACGCATTTATAAAGCGACAAATGAGAGAGGAAGGAGCTACTTTTGCCGGGGAATTATCAATGCATTATTATTTCCGCGATCTTCGTTATGTTGAGTCCGGAGACTTGGTGATGTTGTATATTTTGCGAAGATTAGCGCGCGAAAAAGCTCGCTTGTCCGAACTTTGGAAACCTTTAGCAAAATATTTTCACTCGGGCGAATTAAATTTTGAAGTTGATGATAAGGAGGAGATTATTGAGCGCATCAAACAAGTATATGCGGCTGAGGCCACGCAAGTTATAGATATTGATGGGATTCGTATGGAATTTAGATATCCGGATAATCCTGAGCAAGATTGGTGGTTTAATCTTCGCACTTCCAATACTGAATCTTTAATTCGTTTAAATTTGGAAACAAGAAGCGAAAAATTAACTTACGAAAAGATTAAAGAGCTAACAGAATTAATACGAAGAAGCTAGAAGCTAGAAGCTAGAAGCCTGAAGCTAGGAGTTTTTTCTTTGATATTCCAGTTTCTAACTTCTAACTTCTAACTTCCAGCTTCTAACTTCTAAACTATGATTGGAATTTTTGATTCCGGAATTGGAGGACTCACTGTTGTGCGCGAATTATTGCAACGGGCGCCTGAAGCGTCTTTTGTGTATCTTGGTGATACTGCTCGCACACCGTATGGAAACAAAAGTCCTGAAACTGTAATCCGTTACGCGCTCGAAGATGCGGAGTTTTTAATTTCAAAGGGAGCGACTTCAATTGTCATCGCATGTAATTCAGCGAGTGCAGTTGCATCTGAGGAATTAAAGAAAAAATATCCGAACATCCCTGTGTTCGAAGTTATAACTCCTGCTGCGCAAGATGCTTTGGTTGTGACTAAAGGCAGAATCGGTGTAATTGGCACGCGCGCAACAATAAATTCAAAAGCGTACGAACACAATCTGAAACCCGAAACCCGAAACCCGAAACCCGAAATTTTTGCCAGGTCTTGTCCGCTTTTTGTTCCGCTTGTGGAAGAAGGTTGGTTGGAGCGTTCAGAAACTAAGAGAATTGTGAGATACTACCTATCGTCGCTTAAACAGCAGAACATCGACACACTGATTTTGGGCTGCACACATTATCCGCTACTGCGTCCTTTGGTTCAAAGATTCATCGGCAACAAGGTTAAGATAATCGATTCAGCAAGCTCGGTTGTATCGCGTATTTTGCAGACAGAAGGATTAATCAAAAGCGGAGATCAGCTATACTATCTAACGGACGTATCCAAACACTCTGAGGAAGTCGCACAAAAATGGCTGGGGCACTCCATTGTCTTTAAACAAGCTTTACTTAGTTAATAATAATTTACTTAATTGTCATTCCGAGGGAAGTCGGAGCGACGAGGAATCTTCCGCTCGAAACATCTGCCGAGAGCATTTATTTAATAGGAAGATCCTTCGGCTGCGCTCAGGATGACAGCACAAAAACAAAATGGCAGTCATCTATTTTCTAATAGTTCTCTCAGTCTTAGTTCTCATTCATGAAGTAGGACATTTTGCAGCAGCGCGTTTGTTCGGTGTAAAAGCGGATGAGTTTGGTTATGGATTTCCACCACGTTTGTTGGGATTTGTTAAAGAAAAAGGAAAGTGGAAGAGGGTGGGCAGAAAAGATGACGGGCCGTACAAGAATACGATCTGGTCGTTGAACTGGCTGCCGCTCGGTGGTTTTGTACGCATAAAAGGGGAGCAGGCTGACGGGCAAGATGATCCGGACTCATTAAATTCCAAAGCAATTTGGAAACGAATGGTAATTCTTGCGGCTGGCGTGGGCATGAACTGGATTTTGGCCATTGTTCTTTTTTCAACCGTGTTCATGATCGGTACGAATGTAGTGCTGGAAGATTTGCCTGAGTCGGCCAGGATAAGCGAGCGCTCAGTTCGTATTACTCAAATCATGGCAGAGTCTCCTGCGTATAAAGTCGGGCTTGAACCAAATGATATTGTTTTATCCATTGACGGCGTTGAGCCAACTTCGTATAAACATGGTCGTGATTTGATTGCAGAGCGCGGTGAAGCAACATTTTTGGTAAGAATCGAACGCGACGGAGTTGCTCAAGATATTGATGTGACACCGGCGTATGTTAAAGAACTTGATCGCGTGGCACTGGGTGTGGGTTTGGCAGAAGTGGGGCATGTTTCATTCCCGCCTTTGAGCGCGATAAGTGTCGGAGTACAGATAACCTATGGCTACACAAAAGCCATTGTTATAACATTTGCTGAGATTTTCCGAGATTTAGCTACGCGTCAGTCAGTAACGCAAAATATTGCCGGGCCGGTTGGTATCGCGGTTATGACCGGACAGATCGCGCAGCAAGGAATTGTGCCGCTATTACAGTTCGCAGCTATTCTATCTATAAACTTGGCAGTGCTGAACTTTTTGCCGATTCCTGCTTTAGACGGCGGCCGCGTTGTGTTTTTGTTAGTAGAAAAAATTCGTCGTCGCGCAATGAGTCGCAACTTAGAAGCAGCTATTCACAATATCGCGTTTCTCATCTTGATTGCGCTCATTCTCTTGGTAACAGCGCGTGACATAGGCCGCAATGCTGACACCATCGTAGGCGGCCTAAAAGGGTTGGTTGGGATGTAGTAGGTTGGTTCAGTTTGAAAAATATGACTAAGACTAAAAAACAAGCTCTAAAAATTTTTCTTGTCGGGTTTATTTTCGGGATGCTTTTTTGGTCAATGCTAATTTATATTGATGAATTCAATTCATTTCAGAACAAAGTAATTGAACTACTTTTTCAGATCTTCTTCCCATTCGTGATTCTGCGCCCACT
This sequence comes from Patescibacteria group bacterium, assembly GCA_018817245.1. Lineage (GTDB taxonomy): Bacteria > Patescibacteriota > Patescibacteriia > 2-12-FULL-60-25 > 2-12-FULL-60-25 > JAHIUG01. The sequence goes on from JAHIUG010000094.1 coordinate 6,645, forward strand.
TGGCTCTATATTTTATTTCTTTCTTGATCCTCTGTGTAATGTATTTAAAGCAATAGATTTTAGAATAGGCGGAGTAGAGGCCTGTGCTGGTCTTGCTCTGGATGGTGGGCCTTTGGCATGGCTTGAGTATTTGTGGATATGGTTGGTTGTTGGGGTTTTTTATGGGGTGATATTTTTAACAACCTTTAAGATTATTAGCTGGATAAAAAGAAAATTTAGGTTCAATTACAAAAGCTAAGGGGTCTGACCCCCGAAGGATGTAATCCAGTTATCCATAAATCTCGTGATTACCGGCAGAGTGAAAGTGTGCAGTTCTTTTTTCATTGCTGAGCTCGAAGATTATTCGGTATTTGTAGCCTATTGAAAAAGATAGGAATCCTTTTAGTCTCCCTTTCAATTTATGGGTTTTAAGCCTAGGGTCAAAAGGATCTTTTCGGAATATCAATTCTTGTTGTTCAGCTGCAGACTTAGCTTTTTCTGGTAATTTTTTATACTCACGTGCAAATCTTGGACTGTAGATAATTTCCATAGAGATTTATCGTAAATCTTTCAGGGAATTCAAAACTTTGCCCTTGCCAGCTTTGATAGCTCTTCGGCTTTCATCTAAATTATTGAGTAATTTTCCTTCCTGCCAATCACGAAGCAGACTGCGAAAAAATTCGCTCGTGCTGATAAAGTTACCTTCCTTAACAGCCTTTTTGACAGCTGTGACTGTTTTTGGGGGGAGAGAGATGTTGATGACTTGTCGCATAATATTCGGTCATAGAGTAATACATTGTATTACAATATTAACATAATGCAATCATTACAGCAATAGTTAAGTTGGTCGAAATGACATATATCACATAATTTGATAGTCTATTGGGATAAATGAATGGGGAAATCAAACTTATGCTCGATAAATTAAAGGCTTTAAAGAAGGAGATTGAGAAGGCTGCAGATACTGCCGATAAAAGTGGTCAGACCCCCTAAGGAGAAAAATGCTGCGCTCCTCGATTTTTAGGCTCCGATGGGATCAGCATAGTACGGACAAAATATTTAATCTCCAACGCGGTAAACAGTCGCTGTACGCGTACAAGTCATTTGCTCAGGATTGCCGAACAAAGTTCCTACATAACGCTCCACATCTTTTCCGTCAGCGTACGCAATGCCATCCTTACGATAAAATTGCCAAGTTGTTACAGTTGAATATTCAGAATCCGTCTTTGTTTCATAACTGACATAGCCATTTGAATCAATAGCTTTTTCTTGGCCAGAACCGGCATTAACCATATTGTTTGTAACGCTCCGCAGAGAAAGTCCGCCCTTTGATTGTTTGTCTTCTCTGCCAGTATTACCAACGCAAGAAATTGTGCTCCAAGAATAGCTGCCGTTTACATTAAAGTAATTTCCGTCCCAAGTAATTTTTTCTATTACCTTTGGTACGACAGGTGTAGGGGCTGGCACCGGAGTCGGAGCTGTCATCGGTGTATTAACTTTCGGACTGGGAGGCGGAGGTGTATCTTTCGCGCCATGAGACACTACTCCTTCGCTAGGAATTTCGTGTCCACCTTCAGCTGATGGGATGCTAGGTTCAATACCGGCAAGATTTGTGGCAGATTCCCACGCTTTATCCCAACTGGAAATTCCGCTTACTTTGCCATTCGCATAATTTATGGCCGTTTTATAAATATTGGTTGTTGCTTCTATAACCTCCGGAACACAGAAATCCTTTCCATTATAAGCGGTGAAACAAACTTTTCTGATATCCGAAGAATACACATGAGGTGTATATGTTTCTAGATCTGCTCCCGGCGGAACATTCTCTTTTTGATCAGTATCTTTTTCCGGGACTAATTTAGTTTTTTCACCAGGTTTTACTGGAGCGGTTTTTTTATTTTCTTCCGGCGTTTGTACTGTACCCGGAACTTTGCATTTACCGTAATTGTCACTTTTTGGATTAGTCTCTATCGCACATCCGGGCCCGACTTCCGGTACGCCGGGCAATTTTAGAAGATTGTCTTGTGCGTAAGCCGTATTGATTATATTGATTGATAAAGAATCGGTAGATGAATGGAGAACTCCGTTTAGCCAATGTATTTGAACCAATAAACTGGCGGCAATTTTTCGCATTGCATCCCGATCTTTATTTGTTATGGCAACATTTCCCTGCTCTTTGAGCTCTTCTATCTTTTTAATGCTAAGAGTCAAGAAGTTCGTTGCTTTGTCATCGCTAATAGAAAGTTTGAAATCGCCCGGCTGGTCATTAATTTTTTTCCAATTTGCGGTATTAGCAGATTCCAAAATTTCTTTAGACCATGCCAGAGAAGCAAGCTGGTAATCATTTAATGTATCAGGTGTTTTTATTGAGGATAAATTATCAAATATTATTTTTGTTGAGCTCGCGGCCTCTTCCCAGTCCGCATTCATTTTTTTACTCACAGGAAAGGCATTCGCTTTGATTTTAATTGATATTAATTCCGTTAGATTATCTTGGATAACAGATGTGGCTATCTCTGTTCTATGAGTAAGTTCGAAGAGTATAAATACCGAAGCTACGGCTGCTATAAGGATTAAAAAGAATCCCGCTACAAATATAGGGTGGCGAAAAATAAATTTAAAAAACTTAGTTATAGTTTTTAAAATAAAAGTCAATAATTGAACTAATATTATACAGATTCCAACACAAACGAAAGATATTATAAATATACTCAGATACGAATCTTTAATGGCGGTATCCACTCGTGGAGATGAGTAAATCAAATACGCGACAAAAAATATAGCCAGTACTATTCCTAGGAATATACGGAATTTTTTGATTTTTTTTTGCTTTCCATCAAGATCGTTCGGTTGTTTGCTGCTTATACTGTGTTTCATAAAAATAAAATTTTTATTGTTTTGGGATTCAATTAAACTCAATAAGTTTTAAGATTTTGTCGATTGTTACTGATTTACCGTTGGAAACAAGAACCAGATTTTTATCTATAAATTCGTAATTAATGCGGCCGGGGACTACATCATCACTCGAGCCGGGACAATTGACTTCTTTAACTTTTAGTTTATTAATTCCTAAGATTTTCACTTCACACTCATATCCGTAAGTTTCCAGCGGACCAGTCATGAAAGCAACCACTTCTTTCCTATCCGGAGATGAAACAGTTGTTAAAAATCCATACATAGGGTCTCCATTAAAAATATCTTCGTTCAGATCGTCTAGTGAACCAAAATACGGATTTTCCAACATCCAATCATTTGGCAGTTTAATAGAACAGTTAAACGCGCTGCTTTTAAATATTCTCCAGCCATTCGGTGCTGTTGTTGATTGTTGATCGATCCTCATTTGCGAAGTTGTGTGTTTATTGATTGAAATACGCCATAAGATCGCACATGCCACAGCACTGAGAACACCTATGATTATAATAACCAATATTCTGGTTGATAGTCCTTTTAGAGCACGCATATGAATAAAATTGAAATAATTAAGAAAATAAATTTTGATTGTCCATCGAGTTACTGTGTATCTTGCGTACATTCATAATATCACCTCGCCGACATTATATCTAAATGAGGAAAAGGGGTCTGACCCCGGAGATGGGATGAAAATGGATAAATGACAGCTATCATATTATTTGATAGTCTATTGGGATATATGTTGGACAAACTAAAAGCTTTAAAAAAGGAGATTGAGAAGGCAGCGGATAAGGCTAAAGATATTTCCGGGCTTGAACAATTGGAGATCGAATATCTTGGGCGCAAAGGAAAACTTACTGCGCTCTTAAAAGATCTTTCTTCTTTGAGTAAAGATGTGCGGCCAAAAGCCGGGGCAATGGCTAATCAAATCAAGCAGGAAAGTTTGAAGCTGTTTGAGTTGAAGAAAGGTGAATTGGGAGGCGCAGTGTTTGAAAGTTTGGCAGACAAAGAGCGCGAAGATGTTACTGAGCCGGGAATTCGTCCGCCGCAAGGGCATCTTCATATTATGACGCAAGCGATTAGGGAGATAACTGAGATTTTTAATAAGATTGGCTTTGTGCGAGCGCGTTATCCTGAAGTTGACTGGGATTGGTACGCGTTTGAATCTTTGAACATGCCGCCCGATCATCCTGCGCGTGATGAGTGGGAGACTTTTTTTATGGACGCTCCTACTTCCAAAAAAGGAAAAATGGTTTTAACTCCTCACACATCAAATGCGCAAGTACGTGAATTGGAGCGCGGAGAATTTCCAGTGCGCATGATTAACATTGCTAAATGTTATAGAAGACAAAGTGATATTACTCATGTGCCAATGTTTCATCAGTTTGAGGGTTTGTATGTAGATAAAGATGTTTCGATTTCACATTTGCGTGGGACACTCGATTATTTTGCAAAAGCATTTTTCGGCCCGGATCGCGCTATCCGTCTCAGACCGCACCATTTTCGTTTTACTGAGCCGTCGTTTGAAATTGATATTTCATGCGGAGTCTGCGGAGGAACCGGAGTAGCCGCAGATAAAACAAAGTGCCGCGTGTGCAAACAGGGATGGCTTGAACTTGGCGGTGCAGGAATGGTGCATCCAAATGTGCTCAAAGCCGGAAAAGTTGATCCTAAGAAATATTCAGGCTTTGCATTTGGCTGGGGACTTGAGCGCACATACATGATGAAAGAGGGTATGAAAATTGATGACATTCGCATCCTTTATAAAAATGACATGCGATTTTTAAAACAGTTTTAATTATGTTTGAAACACCACGTAGAGAAGAAATAGTGCCAAAGGTTGTTCGCGAAGCCAGTCGTTTTTCTGTTGTTGATAAAGCACTTCAAGAACGTGCTGAATGGATGCGTGAAGAAGCTAAGGTGCTTAAATATTTGCGTCCAAAGATTGAATGGAAGGATCCTGAAAACATTACTGCCGGAGCTGAAAAAGGGGTGGATGTATTATGTATAGGTGCTGGAAAAGGGCATGAAATGGACGAGCTTGATCAGGTTTTGCCTCGTTCCAATATCATGGGCTGCGATCCGCACGACCATTATACGAAACCGGTGAAAGAACGACTTGAAACACTAGCTCATGACTCTCGTTATTTACCTGAGAATGTTACGGCCACAAATCTTGAGGGTGTTGAGAACGAATCGCTAGATGCTGTAACTATGTTTTTTGTCCTACATCATATGGATGAAAAAGAACACGATGCTGCATTTGCCGAATTACGCCGCGTTTTAAAATCTGACGGCTATGCTTTTGTAGCAGAGGATCTTGTAGACAACGAAGATGAACGAAAGGTTACAGAAAAGATTGATCGCAAGCTGAATTTGCAATTATCTGAGGATCTTCCTCACAATTATCGTAATACCGAAAGATGGGAAAAGTTTTTTGAAAAGCATGGTATGGAAGTTGTGGAGGTTAATGAGGTAAAACCTGATAAAGTTAGGCATGGCTTCTTTGTTCTTAAAAAGAAGTTGCCGGAAGTTGAAGGAGCTTCATAAAGCAATTTTAATCTTATGAAATCAAAAAATCGTGGGACGCTTGTAATAGCCGCTCCTTTCATAGTTATCTCACTTGACATCATCCTATGGTTTATTTTTGGTTTAATAATTACAAAGATAGAACCTTCTTCTACAGTGGCTAGCTTAGCTCGCATGTTTAATATAATATTCGGATTGGTTGGAATTCTGGCATTAATCGCGATTCCATTTGGAATTATTTATGGAATTTATCTAAAATCTAAATCAGAAGATGAAGCTGCAAAAGTAAAATCAAACTTATGAATTCCTTAGTTTCCTACGATTGGTTAAAGCATTACGTTAAACTGGCAGAAACGCCGGAAGAGTTTAGCGAGCGTGTTTCATTGTCTGGCCCAGCTGTTGAGCGAATCATGCATCCTGCTGAAATGTTGAATAATATTGTGGTCGGTCATGTAATAGAATTAAAGAAGCATCCAAAGGCAGATAAGTTGCAACTTGCAGTTACAGATCTTGGTAAAAAGAAATTAACGCTTGTTTGTGGCGGCAAAAATTTGAAAGAAGATCAATGGGTGGCAGTTGCTTTGCCGGGCGCGATGATTCGCTGGCACGGTGAAGGGGATTTGGTGAAATTGGAAACCGCTGAGATTCGCGGTGTTAAAAGCGAGGGAATGATTGCTGCGGCAGATGAGATTGGATTGCAAGATGCATTTCCGCATGAAGAGGGTGATATTTTAGATTTGGGAGTTTATATTCCGGAAATGAAAATGAAACCTGGCACTTTGCTTGCAAATGCGCTCGCCTATCTTGGAGATGCTGTGCTTGATATTGAAGTTACATCAAACCGTCCAGATGCAATGGGCATGGTGGGAATGGCACGCGAGGCTGCTGCGATTTTAGATCGCGAATTTATTTGGAAAGTAGACAAGCTTCCAAAAAGCACTGGTAAAAAAGTTTCAGTAAAAGTTGCAGCTCCAAAACTCTGCCCGCGCTATATGGCTGCAAAGATTGAGGGTGTGAAAGTTGGGCCATCTCCATGGTGGTTGCGTAAACGTTTGGCGCTCGCCGGTCTTAACTCCATAAACAACATTGTAGACATTACAAACTACGTTTTGCTTGAGCTCGCACAGCCGTTACACGCTTTTGATTTTGGAACAGTAAATGGGGGTATAAACATTCGTTTGGCGCGCGCCGGTGAAAAGATTAAGGCGCTTGATGGCAAAAATTATAAACTGGAGGATACAATGTTGGTGATTGCTGATGATAAAAAACCGATTGCTGTAGCTGGAATTATGGGCGGTGAAGAAACCGGCATCACAGACAAAACCACATCGATTATTCTGGAAGCTGCATCTTTCGATTCGGTTTCCATTCGCAAAACATCTCGCAAGTTGAATCTACTTTCAGATTCGCAGCAACTTTTCGAAAAAGGTTTGTCTACCGAAGCGCCGCAGTTCGCGCTCGCACGTGCCATTGAACTTGTGATTGAAGTTGCGGGCGGCAAGCTCGCAGGCGCGATTACGGATGTGCAAGCGGAAAAATATAAACCCAAAAAGTTTAGTATCACATCTGATGAAATCAATTCTCTTATTGGCGTGACGCTTTTGCAAAAAGACATGGTCGCAATTCTTAATCGCCTTGGTTTTAAAACCACGACTTCCGGAAAGAAGATTAATGCGATTGTGCCGTGGTGGCGCGATCATGATATTGAAATGGCGCGTGATTTGGTTGAAGAGGTTGCGCGAGTTTACGGATACGCAAATATTCCGGGGGTTGTGCCAATGGATTTGGCAACGCGTCCCATGGATCCAGAGTTGGTTTGGGAGGATAGATTGCGCGAGGTTGCAAAGGGCGCGGGCATGACTGAAACTTATTCGTATTCGTTTGTATCAGAAAATTTATTGAAGAAAGCGGATTATAATCCAACGGAAATGTTGCATTTGCAAAATCCTTTAACTAAGGATTTAGAGATCATGCGCACCACATTGTTACCGTCGCTTTTGCAGATTGCAAATGAGAACAAGGAGCGCGAATCTGAGCTGAGACTTTTTGAAGTCGCGAATGTCTACTATCCGCGAGCGAAAGATTTACCAGATGAGCAGTTAGAATTAGGTGCGCTTTTTAATGGAATGCCAGAAGCGTGGAAAGTTGCAAAAGGTTTTGTTGAGCACATACTTTTGGAACTCGGGATTCGGGATTCGGAACTCGGTATTTCGTGGCGTAGATTATCAAAAGATTCATTCTGGCACGCAGGACGTACGGTTCAGGCGTTTGTGAATGAGGAGCTCGTAGCAACAGTCGGCGAAGTATCTCCAAAGATCGCAGCGCGTTTCAAACTTGAAGGACCGGTTGCGCTTGTTGATATGCCGCTTGAGATTTTGTTTAAGTTCGCGACAACTACTAAACGTTGCACTCCAGTTTCTGAATTTCCTGTAGCAAAACGTGACTTAGCAGTTGTTGTTGATTCACGAGTGGAGTTTGATGATATTGCGCGCGAAATTCAACGTTCGGATGAGCTCGTTAGTTCGGTTCAGTGGTTTGATACGTTTAAAGGAAAGGGAGTGCCAGCCGGAAAGAAATCCGTTGCTATGCACATTGAGTGTTTATCTCCAGAAAGGACACTGGAGAGCAAGGAAGTTGATGGATTGATGAATAAAGTGCAACTTCGTCTAAAAGAAAAATTCAAAGCAGAGATCCGATCTTAATCTGAATGTCATTGCGAGGAGCGAAGTGACGCGGCAATCGTTTTTATTTGTCATTCCCCCGAACACTTTCGGGGGAATCCATGTCCGTTTGATATGGATCCTGGA